>JACRPI010000037.1 GCA_016214075.1 Candidatus Woesearchaeota archaeon | reverse complement strand
TAGGACACATAACATTGGACAAAGCGAAGAATTATCTCGAGGCGCATCACGCCAAAGCCACTCTTTACTGGAATCCCATCCCCGAAGCGAAGCGGAGGGGCGAGCGAAGCGAGGCCTTTAGGCATGGGAGGATGTCAAATATAACCTCTAATTTAACTGTTTATTATGGGACAATCGAGAGAATTTCCAGGTTTAGAAGTACTTATTGAAGCTCTTCGAGAAGACATTGGTCTCCTTGATATGGCAATACATGATATTCCTAAACAACAGCATGAAATTCTGTATAGCACACTTTTAGGGATGTCTCCTGAGGAACGGCATAGGCTATTGAGAATTTGCATCACGCTTGGTCAGGAAGATCGTTCTTTTCTTATTGAAACGATAGGAAGCGGGCTTATTGATAAACGAACTGGTCTTTATAATCGAACAAAGTTTACTACAGATTTAGGTGCGGCAATTGAAGTTGTTGATAGTCTTTATCGCCAACGAGAGCTTCCTTATTTATTGCAAGAAGAAAGAAGATTAGAAGCGGTTTTAGGTCTTCCTCCTCGAGCATCCGCATCTCATAGTGATGTTACTCTACTCCTTCTTGACATTGATCATTTCAAAAAAGTAAATGATGTATATGGTCATACTGTTGGAGATCGTGCTCTTCAACTTGTTTCAGTGATTGCACTTCAAAGCCTTCGCGCGGAGGATAATCAACGTTTCTACCGCTATGGTGGCGAAGAGTTTGCGGTTATATTGCCGTATACTTCTGTTGAACAAGGACTTGTTGTTGCGGAACGTATTCGAGAGAATGTTGAGAATCGACTCGCAGATTCACTTCCTAAACAAGGAAGATTTCCTGCTCGAGGAATTACGCTTTCCATTGGTCTTGCGAATTATCGCGCGACAACACCTCAAGCAAGTGAGCTTGTTGATCAGGCAGATCTTGCGCTCTATGCAGCGAAAGACGCAGGAAGAAATTGTGTGAAAAAATATAAAGAATCCATGCTTGCAAGCAGTATGCATGGCAGATACCTCGAAAAATTAGCTGAGCAGGAATAAGAGATTTAACAAAACCCAAACATTTTTAACGTTCCTTCTTTCTTCTTTTCTTATGCAATTCAAAGAAATGCTCAAAAAAATATGGTGGTTTATTTGGGAAAGCGATAGCTGGTGGAGTTGGCCTGTAAACCTGCTTCTTGCTTTTATTCTCATTAAATTCATTGTCTATCCAGGCCTTGGCTTTATTTTTGGCACTGCGTTTCCTGTTGTCGCTGTTGTTTCTGGGAGCATGGAACATGACGGGAGCTTCTCAGACTGGTGGTTGAGCGCTGCGTATTGTTCCACTTCCTGCTTACAAGGTGATTGGTACGCAGATTATGGCATTACTGAAGAGCAATTTAAGGATTTTTCCTTCAAAAATGGGTTCAACAAGGGGGATATTATGGTTCTGAAAGGGGTGGAACCTAAAAATATTAAAATTGGAGATGTTTTAGTATTTCAAAGCGCGTATGGAAATGAGCCCATTATTCATCGTGTTGTCTCAATTTCCGGTGATGAAACAACTGGTTTTGTGTACCAAACAAAAGGGGATCACAATGATGATTCAGGGAATATAGACACAAACATTCAGCAAGATGCGATTTATGGGAAAGCAATTTTTAGGATTCCTTTCCTTGGTTGGATCAAAATTGCCTTTATCTGGCTGATTAGTCCATTGCTCGAATTTATGCAATAGTATTGAGGTGAATTATAATGATGTTTTGTCCAAAATGTGGAGGATTACTTCTTCCAAAAGTAGATGGCAACAAAAAAACAATGCACTGCAAATGCGGCTACAGTACAAAGCAAGTCGATAGCGCGGTTCTTTCTGAGAAAATGCAGGAAAAACAGGCAATTAGTGTTGTGGAGAAGGAAATTGAGCCGCACCCGCTCACTATCGCGGAATGCCCAAAATGCAAGCATCGCAGGGCATATTTCTGGACAGTGCAGACCCGCGCGTCTGACGAACCGGAAACAAAGTTCATGAAATGCGAAAAATGCGAGCATGTGTGGAGAGATTATAGTTGAACATTTCTGTCAATTCAGTTGTTTTTCTTCAGCTGGTTTGGATAGTGCCCTGTATGTCATTTCCCTCGCTTGTCTTTGCATGGCTTTCTCAAAATCATTGACTATGTGCTCGTAAGAAAAAGCGTCACCCTCTTTCACTTGAGGGAGTATATGCCCAAGTGGAGGATTGCCTTTACTGTACACATAATCAAACACGCGGGAGAAGCGGTCGTAGTCGTCTTTTGGAAGTTCAAATATACTTCTTGTGCGCTTATTTTTACACAGAGAATCCCTCTTAAAAAATAAAGATACAGGAACATATAATATATTTCCCTCTGCAATGGCGCGTTCTTCTTTATTTTCCGCGTAGTGTAATTGAGCGGCGATGTCTGAAATCACTTCCTCTATTAAGAAGTCGTTCCAAGCCCCCCGAACCGCTATCCCTCCAAAATTGCTTGCAATATCTGCTTGATTCGTTTGAACAATTTGTGACCAATTTTTTTCTATAAAATCTCGAGCGTAAGGGGAGTTTATTTTATTGGCCGCGCCGCAAGTTTGCTTCATCAACGCTATCTCTCCCCGTAATCTGGAGATTGTTTTATGAATCTCAAAATCGTCGTACATATCCATGTATCCTGCATGATAGTCATATACCGGATCATGCTCTTTTCTCCATTTCTCGAGCAAGGCGCTTATCCCTATACGTGTCGCGAGGTGAGAATTTTCAGAACTTAATTGCTTTAGACTCCCCTCTTTCCGCTCCCTTATTTCTGGTCCTCCTATGTTTATAAAACGACTTAAGAAATTATGCAGTGGAAGTCGAACATATGTTGTAGCGTTATTTATTCTGCTTTCCAGATCATCGAGTTCTTGTTGTGTCTGTTCCGGCGAAAACATGACACAAAGAGAGGTAGCGGTATTTTTATAACTTTAGTATTAATTGTTTAAACAATACTTTTCTGTCTTTTTCTCACTCTTTTGTGTCTAAAAGTTTAAAAGAGTGAATTGGTTTCTTTGTACTTAAAAAGTGAGTATTATGGCTAATTTGAGTTTGATAACACAACGATTGAGTCTTTTTGGGAGGAAAAACGACCATCTTTTATTTGGAAAAGCAATAGATGATGATATGTCTTACTCTGAAAAAGGAAATTATGAATTTGTGCGTGATGATGTAAGAAGAGTTGACGTTGAAGTAACATATCTTAATTCTTGGTCTGAAACTGATTTAGATATTCGCTCTTGTCAGCTTATTAAACCCCCATATAAAGAAGTGTATTTTCCATTTCATAGTTGTGGGGGCAGAATTGACACATCTACCACAGAAGAGCATATTAAGAATGAATACTCACGAATAAGTTCCAAATATGGAATAACTATCAGTGGACGTATGGCTTTTCCTCCCAGAGAATTAGAGCTGATGATTGCCGATGGTCCAGATGCTAAAAAGCATAAGATGTGGAGTGAAGAAACAGATAATATAAAAATTCCTGTTGAGGAACTTACTTGTTTACGGTGTCATGAGTCACTATACGTTTTTATCAATGGAAATGCTCTTGCTAATGTTTTTGCAGATACTCTGCAACCTGCTGTCAACTCTTTCCGTTTTGGTCCGGGTTCTTTTAGGTCGCCATTTGGAGGGTTACATTCACAGATTACTGGTTTTTCAAGAAAAATATTAGATGAATTATATCGTAAAAGATCAAATACTTCTTTCGAATCTCTCCTCGAGCAGCTCTTTCCAAATATGCCTCCCTCAATCATGGAGGAGTTGCTTCGAGAAACTATAGGAAACATAGACGCAACCATTTTTTCACTCGAAAGAGAAGTTATGTTGGATTCTTTCGGTTATTCCCATGCTGATGCAGTAGGTCGCTTTACCATTAGCAATCCTCTTTCTGAAGAAAGATATGTTTTTAAAATAGTAAAGGAACGGCATGCTGCGGAACGAGAGCTGCTCATTGCAGAGGCAGCAACAAGGAGTCCTTTGGCACAATATATTGTTCACTTCAATACAGAAACGCCGCTTTCATATAAAGGATATCATCTCCTTGTTATGCCTGACCTTTCAGATGATATATTCCGAATCGATCCTGTGCGCCATAAAATCTATCAATCTGTTGGAGGGAAACAACTCTCTCCAATACTCAAGCACAGACTTTATGTTGCAAGTCTTTTCCACACGCATCTCAAACATCTCGCTGGTCATCCTGCATTTGAGGAGTCTGAAGTTCCACAGTATTATAGTGCCAGAGACCTTCGAAATAAGCTTGCATCATCCTTTGGAGAACGTAAAGCAACTGAACTTATAAGCTCAAACTTAAACGAGTCCATTGCATTTCTCGTGACACATAACGTTGATGGAACAAGAATAGTTCATAATGATATGCGTGCACAGAACTGGACTGGTCGTCAAGGCCATATACTCATTGATTATGGAAATGCAACCCGTGCAGATAAAGGAGGAGGTATATATCGAGATATTGTTCGCATCCTGTTAGCAGAGCAGAAGAGGTTTGTTTTCAACACATCATATATTCGAACAGCATTAGAATTCTATTATGCCGTGCGTCATTTTCATGAACCTGAACAGGCAGAGTTGACGCAACAAAATTATGCCTTAACTCTTGCATCGTTGCATGTAGAGGCATATCGCGCAATGTATATTGCCAGCAAAACCATGCCTCATCATCAGTGTGATAGCGAAATTGAACGCTGTAAAGCAATTGCACAGTTCGCAGAAAAAGAAGCGCTTAGAGTTCTTACTTGAGAAATTCTTGTATGCTCCCACCAAGTGTTGGTATGGTTTTTACTATTCCAAAAAGATATGGAGAGATAAAAATACCCTCCTTTGTCTTTTGAACCTCAGAAATTCGATGATAGAGGAGATCCTCTTTCAGTCTGACAATCTTTTCTATGTCAGTAAAATCTTTTTTATAATAAAATGTTTCTAGCCCCTGAACCAATCTCTTGGTATCTTCAAGATACGCAATGATACCAGATGAAAATCTTCTGTGCTTAGATTTTACAATTGCTTTATAGCAATAATAAATAGTATGCTGTGCCATAAGTAATTTTTGTACCATCTGCCATCTGAAGGGGTCTAGCTGTTTCTCTTTGAAAAGAGTTCTTGAAAAAAAGTTGCAGAATCTATCGAAACGCATCATAAGTTCCTGTACTGTGGAAAGCCTTTCAAATGATCCTTTTTTAATATCTTCAGTAATAATTGCTAATACTTCATACATAATAAAAAAAACTTTTCTCAGGAGGACATCTGCTTTTTCTTCTGTTGGTTCTGTAAGACTTTCAAGGATGCACTTATTTTCTTCTTCATGCACTATCTCAAATCCAAGAAGGTAATTTGTTACTAAATAACGAATTATATTAAGAGTCTTTTCTGATTTATATTCGATGACTATCCGGTCGTATCCAACTCTATACAATGTATTAAGATATATGCGAATTACTTTTTCGTTCTCTGTATGCATACAGAACTTGTATTCTTTCTTTTCTTTTTTCTTCTTCTTATCAGTACTAATTTCTACTATCGAACCCTTCGCTTCTATCTCCACCTCATCCCCCTTCTCGATGCCTTGCTCCTTCACCCACTGATGCGGCAAACTCACCATCAGCGTACTCTGACCTATCTTGCTTACCTTTCGTTTCATAACCATAAGAAATCAAAACGCCTATTTATATTTTTTGATTGAGTTATAACTTTCTTACCAGTTATTATAATTATTGCCATAAGTTATTATTCTTACTTCTCCTCCTTTAGAACAGAGGCGCGGAGGCAAAATGATCATTTCAACAAAACAGTGGGATTGGGACAATTGGGTATGGAATAAGGAGTACAAGGGAAGTTTGGCACAGGCAACAAAGACAGCAGTGCATGTGGATAAAGTGTACACAAATAGCATAGATATTGTTGCCGTTTACAAAGGACGTGACCAATATTATGTCCAGTCTTTTGATCAGTCCACTTTGGCGCAATCCTGCTCTTTGCTTGGCGTTACTCATCCTAATGAGTTAGAAGGAAAAACGCTTGACGCGTACATCACGGAAACAGAGATTGTGGCAATGAGGAAGCAAAAAGAAATCCCTGCTCAAGGTGAAAGCTGGAATGGAGTTTTGTAGATGAAAAAAGCAAAAACAGCGATTTCGCTCACGGGATTGATTGGTATTTGCGCCTTCAGTACTGAATGCTCTGCTGCAATACCTGAAGAGAACAGACCACTGGAGCAGAGAAATCAGGCAACGTTAGCGGAAATTATTTATTCAGTGGATAGAGATGTTCCGATGATAACCAAATCAGGACCGCTATCCACAACTCTGGCAAACCCTATGCGAGTTTCAGAAAAGCAAAAGCAAGGATATGAGGAAATAGAGTTTTCGCTCTCTCATAATGTTCATGTCGGAGCGTTAGTGAAAATAGTAGATCCGAATGGACCGTACATTATTTCTACGCATGGCTTTTTGTCAGACAAAGAAGCGCACGCGGTGAGAAATTATCTCTCAATAGGGGAGTATCTTCTGGATTTTAATCATATAATAATAGATCATTCGACAAGCGGCGCTTTTGTCGCGAAGAATGGTCAGCCTGGATTAGGCGGCATTGAAGAAGGATATATTCTCACAGAAATCGCGAAGCAGATAAAAAAACAAGGAGCGACTTCAATTCATTTGTTTGGAGTCAGTATGGGCGGGGCAGGCGTGCTTCACGCGGCATTTAGGGGAAAAGAAAGTATAGATTCCGCGCTTGTTTTTTCAGGCGTAACAGACTTGCTGGATGTGCCTGCGGCGGCGCTGCGATCATTGACAAAAGAGGGATTATGCGGCACGCGTTATTGGAATTGGTCAACAATAAACGCCTCCATCGGCTTGCATAGTTTATTGCCTCCGCAATTTATCGAAGCGCAAAAAATATCGCAGTATCAAAATCTCTCATTTGACAGCACATGTGAATTCTATTTACAAACAACAAGATACAACAACACAGAATATCTTGAGGAATTATACGCCCCATACATTTCTGGAAAAATTTTACCAGACAGGCTTCCAGAAACAACAAGAGAATATCTTGCGCAGAGCAATGCGGCTCTCATCGCGGATCACATTGAAGTACCTGTATTTCTCGTCCACGCGGCGGACGATCCAGTCGTCGCGCCCGCGCACTTTTATGATTTTATGCTGGCGGCAGGAGCGAATCCAATGATTAAAGGAACGATTCTCCCTGACGGCGGTCACAATGGATTTAGCGCGGCGTACGGAAAAAAGTGGGAAGCTTGCGTGATAAAAACAGATGTCGCGTATTGGTCGCAAGAAAAAGTAAATTTTGATAAAGAGTGCTTTTAACGTGTTGCGTATGGAAAAAATAAATTTAGAAGATGTACTTGGCTGCAAACCGGAAAGAACATATTTGGGAGGCGGATATCTGGAAGATATCTGCTGTTTTCGTGATCTTCATTTTTCTTTTGAAGGCAAACCACAGCTCAGTGCGACACTTCATTTTGAGTATTCCGCATTGGCAAACAGCAGCGAGGGTTTTCATTTATCTGCCATGAATGTTCAATTTCTTGTCCCGTATCTCTGCGCAGAGTTGATTGCCGCGGTATTAGAAAAGAATGGACGAAAATTACTATCCACACGGCTGCTGCGGTCACAGCAGAAATATTCGCAATATATTCAGGAGCCGCATTCTATTAACTTTCGCGTCACTATGGAGAAAGAAAGTCAAACCTGTTTCTCATTACGCTATGAAATTACCGCGCCAATGGAAAACAAAAATGCTTTTTCAGGCACAATGGTTTTTGATGCTGCCAGCAATGGCGGTACAGATGGGTATTCGCTGCCCACGCTTTTTACTCCTATCATCTGCAAAGAACAATATGCGCTTGATGACATTTTTTACAACGATAAACAAATCAAAGCAAGAATGACACGAGAGGGATCACACTTTTTAGAGCGACATCATGCGCATAATGGCAGGTTTCCTTCCGCCACAATCATACACGGCGCGTTAGGACAGCTCAGCAGAGCATTATTTTGCGGGCTTTTTGGTTTTGACCGGCAGAAAATAATTAAGGCATTGGCATATAAGGCGCAGCATACCTATCATCATGCGTGTTTTGATGACAAAGAAGCAATCATGGATGTTGCTGCTTCTGACGAGGTTGTTATCGTGGGGAGGCATGGAGTGCAGTACGCACTTATTACAACAACATACACTTTGCATGATACAAACACACAATATGCAAGGACACAATATGCGAGCGGCGCGCTGTACGTTGCCTGTCCAATGCCTTCAATGACTCCTGAACAACAGCGAAATGTTCATGCGAAATTCTCCGTAAGGCAGTAATTTTTTCAATATAACAAACTATATAAATCAGTCGTATCTCTATATATTTTCGAAAATAGTATAAATACTCATTAGGAGGTGTCTGTATGGCAGGCGAAGATGACGACAGCTTTTTAGAAGAGGACGCGGGAGATAAAGATCAACAGAACTTTGATGAGGATGTTGATAACGATGAGATCACTCCTGGAGAAGAAGGATTCTTACAAGGTTATGATTCCGCTGAAGGCGAAAGCGAAGAGAAAACAGAGAAGCCTAAAGAAGAAGGGGAAGAAGGAAAGTAATTTTTTTTCTTTGTTTTATCTTTTTACTATTTTTGATTCTTTGATGGAGTTTACTTTGATGTGCCATTCGATCTTTCGAGTAAGGTAATTTTTTTGATATGAAATAAGTGATAAAGACATGGGGATTCTAAAGGACTATAAGGCGATTCAGACAGGAGCATGGCGAATATTTTCTCAACAGCAAAGAAAATACACGCACCTGCAACACAAATTGTCAGGGGGACCCAATGCTCCTGTGGAGCATTGGGGTTTTATAAGAATAAAAGGGGCATAAATGACCTTCTTTCTTTCTTATGGAAAGAGGATGATTTCACTTGCAGAATCGAATGTCACACTCCAATGAAACTTTTATATACAACCTTCTCTCTACAATACTGATGAACTATTCCGACGCAATTATTGTGCTTCTTAAAAAGCATGTTCCAGAGAACATCGAAATAAAACTGGAAACTCCTCCAAACTTAGAACTTGGTGATTTCGCGTTTCCCTGCTTCGCGCTCTCTAAAATTCACAAAAAAAGTCCACAACTCATCGCGCACGATCTTGCCGCGAAATTGAGTGGCGTGGATTCTTCTCTTCTTGATAAAGTTGCGTCTAATGGTCCATATGTGAATTTTTATCTCAACAAGAAAAATCTTTCGACAAGTGTTCTCCACAAAATTCAGCAGCAAAAAGAAAAATACGGACAGCAGACGTATGGCGAAAAAATCATGGTGGAGTTTTCCAGCCCAAATACCAACAAACCTCTTCATTTAGGTCATGTTCGAAATATTTCTTTAGGTGATAGTATTTCTCGTATTCTTTCTTTCCTCGGTAACGATGTGATCAAAGGATGTCTTGTGAATGATCGTGGGATTCACATCTGCAAATCCATGCTTGCCTACAAAAAATGGGGACATAACAAAAACCCTGACAAAAAATCAGATTTCTTTGTCGGCGATTTCTATGTTCTTTTCGCGAAAAAATCCGCTGAACATCCTGAACTCGAGCAGGAAGCGCAGGAGATGCTGCGTCTCTGGGAAAAAGGAGACAAAGAAGTTGTCGCGCTCTGGAAAAAAATGAATAGCTGGGTATATGCGGGTTTTGAAGAAACGTACGCGAAGCTCGGTGTTTCTTTTGACAAATATTATTATGAAAGTGCTATTTATCTTTTCGGCAAAGAAATTGCGCAGGAAGGACTGAAAAAAGAAATATTCTTTGACAAAGACGGAGCTATTGTTGCTTCACTTCAGGAATTTAGTTTGCCTGACAAAGTCCTTGTTCGTTCTGATGGCACCACTATTTACATCACGCAAGATATGTATCTCGCGCTGAAAAAATTTGAAGATTACAAACTTGATAAATCTATTTATGTTGTTGGTTCTGAGCAGAATCTGCATTTCCAGCAATTGTTTGCTATCCTGAAAAAGCTCGGACATAAATCCGCAGATGGTTGTTATCATCTCAGTTATGGTATGGTCAATCTTCCAGAAGGAAAGATGAAAAGCCGCGAAGGAACTGTTGTTGACGCGGATACGCTCATTGCTGAATTGACGACACTTGCTCAGGAAGAAATCCAGAAGCGACATCCTGATCTTGAACCCGTTATTTTACAGAGCAGAAGCAGGCAGGTAGGAATTGCCGCGCTGAAATTTCACATGCTGAAAATTGACGCCGCGAAAGATATGGTGTACAATCCTAAAGAAAGTATTAGTTTTGAAGGGGAGACAGGGCCGTATGTGCAATATACGCACGCGCGTATTTCAAGTATCTTGCGAAAACATGGGGAGCTTGCTTCAGATATTTCTCTTTCTTCCCTTGGAGATCGTGAACTTGCGCTTGCGAGTATGCTTGAGAAATTTCCCGCGATTATTGCTGACGCAGCTTCTCATTATAAGCCGTCGTATATCTGTCGTTATTTATTAGATCTCTGTCAGGAATTCAATAGTTATTATCATGATGTTCCTGTATTGAAAGCAGAGGAAGACGTGAAGCTCGCTCGTTTGTATGTACTTGCTTCTGTGAAAATTGTGCTCCAGAATGGATTGAACTTGTTGGGCATTGAAGCGCCGGAAGAGATGTAGATTTTTTTTGTTATTTTATCTTCTTAAGAACTTCTATAATCTCAAGCGCTCCTTGTTTTAATCTGTTTATATCTTCTTTTATACTTTCCATTGCTCGGATTGTTGGAATGACATGTTTCTCTTTAAGTATAGGAATTGCTTCTGTTAATGAACGACAAACATGCGCGACGCCGTCTATTTCCACGCTTGCTTTCATTGTTTGTATCATACTCTTTGTTGTTATGTCCCACTCTTCTAATTTTTTTAATGCTTCCGCGATAATTGCGATTTTTTGTCGTTCGCTTGTTATAATTATTTGCAGTGCTTCTTTTATTCCATGCAATCTCGCAGCAGCATTGTAGTATTTATCGCTTTCATCCTGTTTTTTTATTTTCGTCGTAACATATTTACTGAGGCTAAACAAATTATTGTATAACCTTTCTAGACTGCTTTCCAGAGGAAGCATCTTTCTTAATACAACATACTCTTTTCTTCCAACGTTTTGTTCAAGAGAAAGTTTTCCTTCAATCTCTTCAAGTATTTTTACTGCTTTTTTCTTGTCTGTTTCTGCGCAGAATTTCTTAATGAGTGCTTCAATCTCTCTTTCAATTTTAATGTCAAGTGCCATAATCTTTTCTAATGTCTGGACAACGGTCTCCATATTTTCAAGGAAAACCTTTATTTTCTTTGGATCTAATGGGGGAGGATCGTTTGGCGCATCATTATTCGGCTCTTGTGAACTTGATCCTTTTATTCCTTCAAAAATTAAAGGCGCTGCACAAAAGATAGTTGGGAAAAAGTTTCTTTCTATCCAGATATATCCATTCTCTCCCCATTTTGCTCCCCAGCTATTTCTCACTTTAAACGCAGCAATGCTTTTTCCAGGATTTTGCGGATCAGGAAATTGATTGGAAAAACCAACAATTGTCATTGCGTGTCCTCCTAATCCTGTCCCTGCTGCTTTGGTATAAAGATACGGCGCACTGCTTCCTCTGTTCGCAAATTCAAGATCAACCCAGACTGCAATGAGAATAGGATTTCCGTTTTGAAGTTCTGCTACCCAGTCATCAGGATCAACACTTATTGCACGGACTGCTCCCACTTGTTTTGTATTTGCGTCTGCTTGCGCTTCTTGATTTGGCAAGTCTCTAAATTTTGTTGGCAATCCGTCTCCATCAATAGGCATCCATGACCACAACGGTTCTAGACACGATCGTGGCCCAATATTTGGAATATCATGCATGTACGTTCCTTCATTTCCTTGTTTGTTTCTTCTGAACAAATACCAAAGAAAAACTTCTGAGAGATCATTGTTCAGCATGATTTCTTGTGCTCTGCGATTGAGAAGATACTCAATAATTGATCCTCCCGCAAACGCCGCGCAAGCGGAACTGCTTCCTTGATTTTTGATTGGCAAAAAAGCAGGAGATAAATCGATATCGAGAGGAGTAATAATCTTTGAGGGTCCTGGTGGCGCTGGTGGTGGGATCTGTCTAGGAATAGGAAACTTTGGTTTTGGTGGTGGTGTAGGATCGTATTTTGGGCTTGGACCTTTGTTCCACGGAGGATGTGGCGTTGGTCTTGGTTGTACTGGTGTTAGCGGAACAACAGGAGTAGGTCCTGGTGGAGAAGGAGATGTTGGTCTCGTAGGGGGAGTTGTTGGTGTTGTGCTCGGCGCTGTTGTTTTTGCTGTTGTGCTTTTTGTTGTCGTGCTATGATCGTCTGCTTTTTTCTTTTCATCACCATGTCCTTCTTTTTTTGCACTCAATTTCTCTGCAATAGCTTCAACTACTTTATCGCCGCCTAAAGCCATCAACAAATTGTAGAAACCCGCAATCAACGCGATAATTCCTCCCCAGACAAGCGGTTCTGTTAAATCGGTATAAAGTTGTGTTTCAGGAGAAGCGTTTGCTTGGATGTTTCCTACAAGCCCAAAAATAAACAAAGTAATGAGAATGTAAATAATGCCACTCAGTATTCTTTTGGTTCTGTCTTCTCCATTCAAGAGTTTGAGGTTAATGACAAAACCAACTCCTGCAGGTAAAATGGCAAACAAAATCACAAGAAGCGCATGATACATTTTGAAAATGTAGAGCAGGAGTTTGTAGGGAACAAGAATCGCACTGGTGAGCGCGATAATAAACGCAATCACCGCGACCGCGCGCTTCATCGAACCTTCTCCTAATGATTTGATGTGCATTCCTGCGCCATGGAGCACAGCGAAAAGAATAACGAAGAACGCGAATTTTAACCAAACCGAAAACGCTATTGTTGTACTTAAATTGAAGAAGATGTATCGTAGTTGGTTTGTAACAGGATCAAGGGTTGAAGCAGCTACAGTTGTCGTTATCAAAATACTGAGAAGAAACAAACAAAACAGGAAAATAATACTTTTTCTTTTCTGTCCAAGACGTTGCATCCCCTTTTCTTCTCTACTATAATATATAAATTTATCATCTCTCTTGCTTCTGTTTCTGGCTCCCAAACAACAACCTTTATATATCACTGGAAAATTCAGAATTATAGTATAATCAAACAGGCGATCATTATGGCAAAACAAACAGTTGATGCATTGGTTCCAGGAGGAAAGGCAACCGCAGCACCTCCACTCGGTCCAGCACTTGGTCCACTTGGCGTAAACATCGGTCAAGTTATTGTTGAAATCAACAAGAAAACTTCTAGCTTCAAAGGAATGCAAGTTCCAGTTAAAGTAACCGTCGATACAGACACAAAAGAATTCACTGTTTCTGTTGGGACGCCACCAGCGTCCGCGCTTATTAAACAGGAAGCAGGTCTTGAAAAAGGATCTTCTAACCCATTAGCAGAAAAAGTCGCGGACATCAAAATCGAACAGGCAATCAAAGTTTCCAAAATGAAACAAGATTCTCTCCTCGGAAAAACAACAAAAGAACGAGTGAAAGAAATCATTGGAACATGCCAATCCATGGGTATCCTTGTTGAAGGAAAACCAGCACATGAAATCATTGTCGCGATTGACAATGGCGCATTCGCTCAGGAAATCGCAACTGAAAAAACTGAAATTTCTGCAGAAGAACTCAAAGCACTTGAAGTTGAGAAAAAACGTATGCAGGAAGAAATTACAAAGAGACGCGCGGAATTCGAATCACTCGCGAAAGGTATGCTCAAAGAACTTGGCGAAGCCGCGACAAACTCACAGAAGAGAAACAAGCTTGCAGAAGCGAAGATTCCACAGCTTATTATCGATCAGCTTGTTCCACCTGAAAAAGCAGCTCCTGCAGCAGGCGGCGCAGGTAAGAAGTAATTCGCTTTTTTATTCTTCTTATTCTTTTCGCTATTATTCTTTTTGTTTTCTTCAATATTTTTTATATTACTCAATAATAAAAGGTTAAATTGTGATGGAGGACTTTTGTTCAGCGATTTAAGGTTTATGTGGCGATTCTTGTGGTTTTGAACCTTTTGTCTACTCCACTCTTCAGTAGTACTTGACCAAAACCTTTAAATATAACTTAGTCCTACTCTATAGTAATTAGTTTGGGAAATTGAGATTACTTTCTAATCACCTCTTTTCCCGAGCAATGCCCTTCGCAAGAAGGGTGTTGCACGGGTTTGCCGCTTCTTGCGATAGCTTTCTAGAATTTTTGATTCTCCTTACTCTCATTTTTTTTGCTTTTTCTTAGAGCCTATCCCGAAAGGAATAAATAGTAGCTTTCTCATTGAATAGATATTAGGGAATGGGTCACGTGAGAATGAGAAGAGGTGACCCGATGGGATTAGTTGTTAGAG
>JACRPI010000036.1 GCA_016214075.1 Candidatus Woesearchaeota archaeon | reverse complement strand
TTGAACGTACACATAGTTGGTTCAACCGATTTAGAGGGTTATTGATTCGTTGGTCTAAAAGACCAGATGCTTACATAGGATTATTGCATCTCGCATGTGGAATAATTACATGGAGGTCAATCTAATGGGATAGGCTCTTATTATATACTCCTGTCCCGCTTTTGGAAATCCTTTTATTTTAGCTTCTAACTCTAATCGTTCAGCTTCCAACCTTTCTTCTAAAATAAGCTGATGATCTTCCAAAAGTCTTACTGTTACTGTTTCATTATTTTCTTTTAAAACCTCAAAAAGAACAGGTTGAAAAAAAACAGGTTGGTTATTTCTATCCATCAAAAATTCGCGAAAGCTTATGTAATATCTGTCGTTAGGCATTTGTCAGGGTAAATCAACACTATTTTTATAAATAAAGGACTCTTACTAGTCCTAAAAGTCCTTAGATGTGAATATCATGCAAGAACAACAACTCCTCAAAGCATTTGGATTTACTGATTACGAGACAAAAGTCTATCTTGCGCTTGTGCAGTTAGGCAGTACAACAGCTCAAGAGATCCAGCAACATACTTCTGTTCCTTCAAACAAAGTCTATGCGTCATTACTTTCCCTTATTGAGAAAGGATATGTTGCTGTTTTAGATCTTCGTCCAAAACAGTATAAATTGATAGGCATTAGTCCTTTTCAAGAACAACTGGAGAGAAAACAACAAACACTTACTCTTTTAGGCAAACAACTTCAAGATCTAAAACATCAAATCTCTACAAAACAATCTGATCTTCAGGATGTCGCGCTTGTGTTGAAAGGAAAGAAAAAGATTGTACAGATGCTCTCTGAGGCATCAGATAACGCACAGTATTTTGGATATTCTTTTGTGGGAGACTTATATTTTGATTATCACAGCGGAAAATCAGTTGCAGACGCAGTCAAACGAGGCGCGGAATTTCGCTTTTTAGTGCAGCAAACAACGCAGAATAAGAAGGCGATTGTTCAATGGAAAAAGATTGGAGTGAAAATCCGTTATTATCCTAAAGAAGAACAGAAAAGCATTCGCTTTAGCACATTTGATGGAAAGGTATGTCGCATTACTATCGGTCAGCCAGAAATTGAACAGGAAGAAGACTATCTTTCCTTCTGGATTGAAAGCCCTGCGTTTGCCTCTTTATTGAAAGATCAATTTGAGGTTATGTGGAAGAGAAGTGTTGCTGTATGAAGTTTTATCTCGCACAACTGCAGATCGCAATATGAAAGAATCGCTCAGCAAAGTCCTAGTACACAATTCATCTATACATTAAAAAATAAAAAAGAGATGAATTGTTGTTAAGCAGTGAGGCGAATCTACTATTTTTTGAGTAATTTATCCACTGCTTTCCTTAATGGAGTTCGCCAATCCTCTTCTAATTGTGTTTTTATTAATTTAACAAGTTTTTCTTCTTCTTTTGTCAGCTTTCTTTTTTCTAGCTCCTTGCATTTTTCAAGTATTTCAATATCTTTTTGCGTTGCGAGAACATATTTCTTTCTTTCAAATGCAGATGGAGTATATTTGTTCATATTCGCGTTCTCATTCATACTGCTTGAAATCCAGGCGCTTGTTGAACTCGTCCTTCTCTATATAATGCTCTTACTTCCTCTATTAAAATATACGCGGGAGAAAATTCTTTAACCCCACTCGCGTGCTTTGCCTGCGCATCTCTTGCTTC
Organism: Candidatus Woesearchaeota archaeon; assembly: GCA_016214075.1. Classification (NCBI taxonomy): domain Archaea; kingdom Nanobdellati; phylum Candidatus Woesearchaeota; species Candidatus Woesearchaeota archaeon. The sequence continues at coordinate 66,556 of JACRPI010000036.1, read as the reverse complement.
ACAAATTTCACTATGATATATCCCTCCTGTTTTACTATCCATGACAAGAATAGGGTTTCTAATTAGTCTTTGACATGTAAGATTATCACAATAGAGAAGGGGATTTCCAGTTTCATCTATTTGTTTCTTTGTTCTGTGTGTTTCCTGAGATGACCCTTTTAAAGAGAACATATCTATCATTCCTTTAGGAGTGTAGACAAATCCAAGTCGATGCGCAAGGTCTTGATCCTCTTCCTTAAACATTGCGTCTCCGTGTTCAAAATCAACAAGTGCATCATATTGATTTCCTGGACCATAACCAACTATTTGAGAAGGATGGATCTTTCTTGACCCAATCATCACCTCTGGAACAATTGTCACTGGATTATCAACTGTAGCATAAATATCTTCTAAACCAAGCTTTCCCAGTAATCCTGAAGAGGGTTCTCTATTTATTGTAACTTTTCCTCTTGTACCGATTTGTGCAACAATGCTTTCAATGCATCTTGTGGAGAGAATGACATTTGAAATTATATACCCATATTCAACATTATCCTTGTATGCTGCTCTTTTTACTGCTTCAAAAAGAGCGACGTAGTCTTCTGACTGTAATTTTGTTTGATCAAACTTTCTTTTCATTAAATAGAGAGTCAATTCTGATTTTATAAATCTTTTCCACTACCTTTATATTCTTGTTTTTGTTCTTTGTGCTCATGGGCTTACAACTCCGCGATCTTGTTGAGGGAAAAGAAATAGAACTCAAAGATCTTGCTGGCAAGAAAATTGCTATTGACACTTACAACATTTTATACCAATTTCTTTCTTCTATTCGGTCTCCTGATGGAAGCCTATTAACTGATTCGCAAGGACATGTGACTTCTCATCTTATGGGATTATTTAGCAGGACTACTCATCTCATGCAACATAACATTCAACTTATCTTTGTTTTTGACGGCAAACCTCCTGCACTCAAAAGACAAGAGCAAGAACGACGGCGACAGATAAAAGAAGAAGCTGCAGAAGCATATGAAACCGCAAAAGAAGCAGAAGACATTGAAGCAATGAAAAAATTTGCCAGTAGAACTGCGCGCTTAACTCCAGAAATGCTTGCAGACGCAAAAGAACTCATTACCGCGCTTGGGCTGCCTATTGTGCAGGCTGCAAGCGAGGGAGAAGCACAAGTCGCATATCTCGTTAAACAAGGGGACGCAGATTATGGAAGCAGTCAGGATTATGACACGCTGCTTTATGGCATTCCTCGCTTAATTCGTAATCTTTCTATCGCCGGCAAGCGAAAAAAAGCAGGGACGCATTCTTATGAAACAGTGAAGCCGCAACTCATTCAGACTGCTGATGTGTTGAATGCACTTCAAATTGATCGCGAACAACTCATTGTTCTTGCAGTTCTTATTGGAACAGATTATAATCGGCAAGGCATTCCAGGTATTGGACCAAAAAAAGCGTTGAAACTCTTGCATGAACATAAAAAAGATTTTGCTGCTCTTTTTGCTGCAGCGGAATGGGAGAAGCACTATTCTTTTTCTTGGAAAGAAATTTATAATGTCTTTCAAGATATGCCTGTTACAAAAGAGTATGATGTTCGATTTACTTCTTTTGATAGCCAAAAAATTATTCATCTTTTGTGTGATACTCGTGGCTTTTCTCGAGAGCGAGTTACTTCAACGCTTGAAAAGCTTGAATTGCTGCATACCTCAAAAAAACAAAAAGGATTGGGTGACTTTTTCTGATGTTTGCGGTTAAAGTTCCAATCTCTGACGCTGAAAAGGTCAAGATCTATCTTACTGAGACAGAGAACTTTTCTCCAAAGTACAAAGTTATTTCCAAGAATGGTTTTGTGTACTTCCCTCTTCTTTCTAAAACAAAATTCAAGAAAAAATATCCTGTTGTTGCTGCGCAGCTTCCTCCGCGCATGTTGAAAGAGACTGATCTTCGCAAGCATGTTGCTGAACATTTTACAAAAAAAGAATTAGAGAAGCTGAAAACTGCTTTTGATCATATAGGCACTATTGCTATTGTTGAATTAGATAAGGAATTTGTCAAAAGAGGGAAATATATTGGTAATGCATTATTGCAGCTTGTTCCTTCTGTGAAAACTGTCTTGAAAAAAGAAGGAGGGCATGAAGGAGAATTTCGTACGCAGCACATGAAATTTCTCGCAGGGGTTGATACCCGAGAAACCATGCACCGAGAAAATGGCGTTTCTCTTTGGCTTGATGTTGAAAATGTTTATTTTTCTCCTCGTTTAAGCACAGAACGAAAGCGAATTTTGCAACTCGTAAAGCCAGGTGAAGTTATTCTTGTTATGTTCTCTGGATGTGCTCCATATCCATGCGTTCTTGCAAAAAATACTCCTGCAAAAGAAATTTATGGCGTTGAATTAAATCCTGTTGGGCATCAGTATGGATTGAAGAACGTTGCTGCGAATAAGCTTAAGAATGTTTCTTTGTTTAATGGCGATGTTCGCACTGTTGTTCCTACTCTTGGCAAGACGTTTGATCGAATTTTAATGCCGTTGCCGAAGTCTTCTGAAGAGTTTCTGGATGTCGCGCTTGCTGTTGCTCACAAGGGGACTGTTATTCACTGTTATGACTTTTTGCATGAAGATCATTTTCAGGACGCTGTGGTGAAGATTGAGAACGCATGCGCTGCTGCGGGTAAGAAATGCAAAATCCTGGGAATTTTCAAGTGTGGGCAACACAAGCCGCGCGCGTTTAGGATTTGCGTTGATTTTGAGATTGTTAATTGATTACGAACCATGGTGTGTCTGACCACCCTTTTCTAGCGTAGAAATATAATGTTGGCAGATGTGGAAGCACGTTTCTTAATTTTGCATCAGAAAACGCATGGAATATACAATCAGCAAATTCTTTCTCTAACATTTGTTTTTCTAGGCCTCTCATAATAAAATATTTTTGCGCAGCAGTTTTAGGATCAAGTCTCAGATTTCTGTTTTTTGCATTCTTTTCTATCATTTTTGCGTTTTCTATCTTCTCCCACCATCCTTTTGGCTTCTTTTCAAATTCTTTATCTATTTTTTTAAAGCTTATGTCATATTTCTTCCATAGTGTGTCTAAATATATCCATTTGAATCCGTGTTTTGTGAATATTTTTTCTATTTCTTTTGTATAGTTTTGCATTGTTTCTTTCTCTATTCCATTATGGATGCCGTGTTCTGTTGCAAAAATGAACATAAACTCAATTCCATGAGGATATACTTTCTTCACGTCATTATTTAGTTCTTTAAGAAATTCACACGCAGTACTGTCTGCCCAGTTTGCTGTCTTTTTTTGTCCTACACCCCAAAAACCTACAAGTTTTATTGGTGCTTTTTGCTCTATAATCCTCTTTATTTTCTCTTTTATTTCTTCTTTTAGAAATGCTTCATCTCTGTTATATCTTTTCTTTGTGAGTATCTCGTAAACTGCATCTTCAATTATCATGTTCTCTTTTACTCTTTGTTCCTTAAAGTATTTTTCGCTATTTTATTCCTTATTAAAAAATAATAATAGATTGCGTTGTCATACAAGGACTTGCTCAGCGATTATTTGTGAGCGTTGCGACTTTTGGAAATGCTGTTATTTCTTCTGCTCTAAAATCGCAATGGTATATTGATCCGTAAACCACGCTTTCGCAAAGTTTTGGACATCTGTTGCTGTGACTTTCTTCACTTCGTCTAGGTATTTTTCATATTTCTCCAGTGACGCAGTATGATGCCAATACGCAAGCTCTTCCGCGACTGCCGCAGTATTTTCTCTGCGCAACGCAAGCGAGCCATCAATGAATGTTTTTGCTTCTTCAACTTCTTCTTGATTCACTTCTTTTAGTCTTTCGAGCTGTTCTAGAATAAGCTCCTGCACTTTTTTGAGATTCTTCTTGTTTGTTCCACAATGAATGCCAATGCTACTGATTGTTTTGTTCGCGTCATACTCTATGCCGACACTATAACACAACCCTCGCTTCGCCCGAATCTCATCAAACAACCATCCTGATTGTCCACGCCCTAAAATTCCACTAATGACATCAATGGTCGCAGCATCTTTTTCTGCACGAAGTGGTGCTTTATAGCCGAGAACGAGATAGGATTGTCCTAATTTCTTTGCTTCTTTTGTTTTTGTGGATACATTAGGAGATGGCTTTGCGATCACGGGAATTTCTATTTCTTTTTTGTTCCAATTTCCACATACTGCTTCTACTGCGGCAGTTCCGTCGGGGATATCTCCTACAATAATTACTGTTATTTGCGAAGGGATATACCATTTTGCGAAATATTTCATAATTTGCTCTCGTGTTATTTTTTTGAGCACGGGAACATTGCCGTATACAGGCAACGCTGCGGCATGTTTCCCAAACAACGCTTTGTTAAAAAGAATCCACTGATAATGGCGCGGATTATCATTGATCATGTTTATCTCATCCAGCACGACTTTTCGCTCTTTTTCAATTATTTTTTTGTCAAATAATGAGTTGGTAAACATGTCTTGTAAAATATCCAGCGCGATGGGAAAATGTTTTTTTGCGATTTTAACATAATAGTAGGTTCGCTCTTGCGATGTCGCGGCATTGAATTCTCCGCCGTACTTTTCAATTTCATTCGCGATCGCTTTTGATGTTGGCCGCTTCTTTGTTCCTTCAAACAACAGATGCTCAAGAAAATGCGATAATCCCGCTTCTTGTTTTGTTTCCATAATGCTTCCTGTGTGCACAGAAAATTCTACTGTTACTGTTTCTGCGGGCACTTTCTTATGGATGATTGTTAACCCATTGCTCAGTGTTTTCTTCTCTATTTTGCTTTGTTGTTCCATACTGAGAACAAAGTTTATATACCTATAAAAAGATTTGGATTGCATGGAAAAAGCATTGTTTAGCCAACGCGTTGAGAAAATGCAAGCTGCTCTTGTCAAGAACAAAATAAACGCTGCGCTTCTGATTAATACCTCGATTAAAGATCCTAATATGCTGTACTTTACTGATTTGGAGCTTGAGTATTCTTTTCTAGTGATTCCTCAGAAAGGAGACGCTGTTTTTTTTGTTTCTTCTTTGGAATATGAACGCGCAAAGCGGTATGCTCCTTGCTCTTCTGTTGTCTCGTACAAAAAGCCTCTTCAAGAGATTAATAAAGTTCTTAAAGGAAAGAAGAATGTGGGGATTAACGAACAGTATGTCACTCTTTCTATGGATAAAGCACTCCGTAAAGAAGTGAAAGGGCATACGTTCAAACCTTTGCAAGATGTTTGTCGTGCTTTGCGCATCATCAAAAGTTATGAGGAAATTCAACTTCTTCAGCACGCCGCTGCTCTCGCAGATGATATTTTTGAAACCCTTTGCAAAGAGTTACGGTTGAATCGCAAGCAATTTGTGACAGAAACAGACATTGCGGACTTTATTGCTGCTGAAGCGAAAAAGAGAAATGTCATTGTTTCTTTTGAAACTATTGTCGCGTCAGGAAAAAATGCTGCACTTCCCCATTATATTCCTCAACCCATTCGGTTGCAGAAGGGATTTTGTGTTCTTGATTTTGGGGTTCGCTCTAACAACTATATTTCTGACATTTCCAGAACCATTTACTTCGGAAAACCTAGCGAGGAAGAGCGGCACGCGTACAATAAAGTACTGCAAGCAAATGAACGCGCGTTTGCAGCTGTTGCGTTGAAGAAAAAATTTAGCGCCATTGACGCTGTTTCTCGAAAAGAGATCGACTATCCGCACAGTTTAGGGCACGGCATTGGCATTGAGGTTCATGAAGCACCGAACGTTGGTCCGAAAAGCAAAGATATTATTCAGGAGAATATGTGTTTCACTATTGAACCAGGTCTTTATGTTCCTGAACGATTTGGAATTCGGATAGAAGATGATGTCTGGATGACGAAAACAGGACCAGTACTTCTCACGAAAAGTAGTAAAGAACTCTTCTCTTTTGACCTTTAATTTGTGTCTTATCTCCGGCGGAAAGAAGCGCAATGTTTATATATGTTACTTGATTACTCGTTCCTATGAATAGCCAGGTGGATAATCAACTCGACAATGTGATGTACAGCTACACCACAGATAACAGTCGTCTTGAAATGGAAAATAGAATTCTCAAAGAAACTGTTTCTCACTTGCAAAATGAACTGAATAAATTTCGCCAGCCAGCACTCATGGTTTGCGATGTTGTAGATCTTCTTGAAAACAGCGCAATTATCAAAACACCTAATGGCAACAAATTTTATGTCAGCATTTCCAGCCAATGCACTGATCTTCGCGTTGGTGATACTGTTCTTGCTGAACAAAAAAACCTTACTATTATTCGTAAAATTCCTTCCAATAAAAAATTCCATGTAGAGAAGTTTGTTATTATTGATAAGCCTACCACAAAATGGGAAGAAGTGGGCGGTCTTGATAAACAAGTACAAGAGCTTATTGAAGTGATTGAACTTCCTCTCAAAAATCCTGCGTTGTTCAAGAAAATAGGAATTGAACCTCCAAAAGGAGTTTTACTCCATGGTCCTCCAGGTACAGGAAAAACTCTGCTCGCAAAAGCAGTCGCCGCATCAACGAACTCTACTTTTATTGAAATTGTTGGCTCAGAACTTGTCCAGAAGTTTATCGGCGAAGGCGCGAAGCTTGTCAAAGAGATCTTTGAACTTGCCCGCGAAAAAGCGCCCTCTATTGTTTTCATTGATGAAATTGACGCGCTTGCTGCGCGGCGTATGGAACTTGGCACTTCAGGTGAACGAGAAGTTCAGCGCACGTTTATGCAGTTGCTTGCAGAACTTGATGGATTTAAACCGCTGGGCAATGTCAAAATTATAGGGTGCACGAACAGAAAAGATATTCTTGATCCTGCGATTCTTCGCCCAGGTCGCTTGGATAGATTACTTGAAGTAGGCTTACCTTCTAAAGAAGGTGTTTCACAGATTTTCAAAATCCACAGTAAAAAAATGGCTCTTGACAAAGGAATCAATTATGATGTCTTTTATAAAAAAATTGAAGGACTTAGCGGCGCCGAGATTCAATCCATTTGCACAGAAGCAGGGTATTTTGCTATTCGTGAAAACAGATCGAGTGTTTCTGAAAAAGATTTCCTTGACGCAGCAGACAAAGTTATTCAGAAAGACTCTGCAGAAAAAGATGCTGCGATGATGTTTGGGTAGTTTTTTGTTCTTTTATTTCATTTTCTCGTTTGCTGATTGATTTTACATTTCAATAAAACCCCATTGCTGACGCAATGGGTCTCCCTGACATTTTTACTTTTGCTGGTGCGCGTATCTTGTGTGTTGCTGAGCAACTATTGCCTTACTGCTGTTTGAATCGCTCAGCAGTCTTTTTGAATCCCCAATCTATTTTGAATTATTTTTTCAGAAATTTTCTTCCTTCTCATACTTCTTAAAATTATTCTAATGAGCAGTTGCTACGTCATGATAGCTGACTAACTTAATGTTATACTTCTTCAATATGGAATGGAGTTTGTGTATATGTTTCGTATCCAGTTCTCTTTCTTTATTGAGGCTCGATTTGCAGTTAGGATCATACATTCCAGGATGGAACAATATTTCATACCACTTTCCTTCTTCTAATGTTTTTATCCAATTCTCTATATCTTCAAAATTATCTGTTGTTCCATGAAACGCAGGAGCATCTGTTGTTTTCCAGTATTTACTCGTTCCTCCTTTATTACGACAAGGCAATTTCTTTTGTCTGCAAAACTCTGCGACAAGAGGAATACTCTCTTTCCACGTTGATGCTTTATGAATATCTAAGTGACTTGGATTAGCATTGAAGATTTGTTGGAACTTCTTAAATTGTGTATTTATTTGCGTATTATAATCAGTGCTTTCAAAATCGAGGTGAAGCCCTATACTCACTTTCATTTTTTTGGAGAGATTGATGAGCTCTTTTACTTGCTCTTTTTGCTCTTCTGTAATCCTCTTTACTAATACTGATGTTGAGTTTATCTTTTCTTCTTTTATTAAACTCAATATTGATTTATTGAACATTTTACTCATCCCAAGGTCATCCGCATTCATAATGAGATTTATCATAGAGGATAGAATTTGTTTTGTTCCTAATAAATATATCTAAACTCCCAACAAAAATTTATAAACATTAGAACAAGACTCTCTCTTGCACACGATGATGATGTGAACACCAGCTGATCCTTCGGGAGATGATTGACGGAAGTAACTCCTGAGTGTGCAACTCTTATTTCATTCTTCTATTCCAATAATACGCCGCAATCACAAAACACGCCAACACGCCGCTATACAACCCTATTGCAGTAAAGCCGAACCACTGCTCTGTGATTCCATGACCAAAGAAAAGGGTCTGACGGAACAATCCTTCTAACAATACCAATGGACTAAACTGCGCAATCATCGCAGCCGCAGGGGGCATAATTTCCAGCGGAAAGATAACATCCGAAAAGAAAAACATAATCAACGAAAAAAAGAGACTGAAGAGCAATGATGTTTGCCTGTCTTGCACGACATATCCAAACAACATTCCTACCAAAATGTAGAACACGGTGCCTATAAAGACTGCACTCAAAAATACTGGAAGATTCAGAAAAAATGAAACTCCAAAACTCAGATACGCAACGACAAAAAATACTCCTAACTGGAATCCAACAAGGATGAGGTTTGTTATAAAAATTCCAAGGATAAAAAACACTGCAGGCGCTGGAACAAGGAAATTTCTGAAATATGCAGGGCTGTGCGTTTCGTTCAATACAAGCATGTTTGACAACAAAATGCAAATGAAGCTCATCATAAAGACAAGAATGATTGGGAAGACAATCGCAGTTTTATTTTCTTCAGCATCTGTAGGAATTGGTTCAAACGTCGCGGTTAATGGGTGCAGGAATTTTTCCGCGTCTGATTGATTAATTCCAGAAAATGTTTCAATGTAGGTGTCAAATGACGCAGAAAGACCATCGAGATTTGTAACTCCAGTGTCTATATTTTCTATGTGACTTCTGAGGAGGAGTTCTGTGTCTGCAAGATTTTGGTGCACATCATCAAGATAGCCTACAATTTCATTTATTTGTTCTAGAAGATCCACTGTTTGTGCCATAGTGAGGTTTTCCAGATCTTCTGTTGTGTGTAAAGAGGCAATGGTGCTTTCAAGCTCGCTTGCTGCTTTGTCCATTGATTCATACGCTTTTGTAAACACTGATCTATTATACTGTGTTCCTGACATCGTCAATGCTGCTTCAACAGAGTGGAGGCTTGCATTGAGGGAATTGATGCTGCTTTCAAGAAGAGCAAGGTCATCAATAACTTCGGTAACATTTGCTGTTTCCGCATACGTTTCGCTGTAATTCAGCACTGTCGCGTTGAGCTGTGCTTGCAATCTCTTTATTTTATAATAAGATGGATCAAACGCGTCTTGCGCAGCTTTCACTTCTTCATGCGCTCTGATGAGATCTTGTTGGAGCAGGAGCGCATTGTCTCTTAAGTCATGCACCTGTTGTTGTCCTGTTTCCATATCGGTGACGAAACTATCAATGTCTGAAAAAATCTGTTCCGCAGTTTCCAAACTGACTTGCTCACTGGTGATCGCAACTTGTTCTTTGAGATATTCAAGAATATATCGTACGAGATTGTATCTTGTCGCGTCATAGTAAAACGTGATGCTTCCTTCTCCATCTCCAAAATCTTCTGAGAAATCCGCGCAGATATTTATTATGGAATGATTCATCGCGCGAATACAGTTGTCAATTCTTGGAAAGTAGACAATGGAAATTTCTTCTGACGCAAGCGCATCAACGACCTCTTGAATTTCCGCATCTTTTGGCGCATGGACTCCTATTGAAATATCATGCAGATCATCGCCACTAAACGCAAATCCAACGACGAGAATAAGCAGCATTGGACCGAGAACTAAAAGGAGGAAGGTCATCCAATTTCTAAAAACTAATCGTAGATTCTTTTGGATGATAAAATAGAGTTTTTCCAGTCCCATTATGCGTACTCCTCAAGCACTTCTTGAAAGACTTCTGCAAAGGTTTCTTTATGCGGATATTTTCTTCGCAACGCAGCAGGACTCGCAGTAACAATAATTTTTCCCGCCGCAAGAAAACCCACTGTGTTGCAATATTTTTCCACAAAATCAAGTGTGTGCGAGATGACGAGAATACATATTCCTCTCGCGGAAAGCTCTTTAATAAGATCCCAAATTGCTTTTTCTGTAATGGGATCAAGCCCTGTTGTGGGTTCATCAAGGATTAAGAGTTGTGGATAATGGATGAGTGAAATTGCAAAATCTAACCTGCGCTTCATTCCTCCTGAAAGTGTATTTGCGGGGGAGAACCTATTTGTGTTCAATGCAACAATTTCTAAAAGCTCGTCTTTTCTTTTCTTTAATTCCCGTCCATCTAAGCCGTATAACCTTCCATAATAGTTTAGGTTTTCTTCCACGGTGAGTTCTGGATAAAAAGAATTTTCCTGCGTGCAAAAGCCTACAATTTGTTTCATGGACGCGGTGTTATTTGTAATGTTTTTCCCATGGTAGATGATTTTTCCCGCATCTACTTTATAGAAGCCAATCAACATTTTTAGCAGGGTACTTTTTCCTGCGCCACTTTTTCCAATAATCCCAAAAATTTCGTTTTTGTGGATGGAAAGCGTGAGATCATTGATTACTTTTTTTTCTCCAAACTGCTTGCTGATTTTGTCAAAGATAATTAATGGCTGTTCCATTGCTCTTTCCTAGTGTTCTTGGTATAAAAAGCTTTATATAATCGAGTGACCTGCTTGCTTGTATGGTCATTCAGAAAAAAATTGATTTGGTCAAAGGTGTTGGTGAAGAAATTCTTACTGATGATGAACTGAAAACACTCTTTGAGAAAAAACCACATCCTGTTGCGTATGATGGATTTGAACCGAGCGGAACAAGCATTCATATCGCACAAGGATTATTACGCGCTATTAACATTAACAAAATGACTGCCGCTGGCTGCACATTCAAGATGCTCGTTGCTGATTGGCACGCGTGGGCAAACAACAAAATGGGGGGGGATCTTGAGAAAATTCAGAAAGTAGGTCAATTTTACATTGAAGTGTGGAAAGCATGCGATATGGATATGAAGCATGTGGAATTTGTCTGGGCTTCTGATCTTGCAAAAGACACGAATTATTGGAAAATGGTGATGAACGTCGCGCGCTCGAGCACATTACAACGCATGCTTCGCACTGTGGAAATTATGGGGCGTTCTGAGAAAGACGCGCTTTATGCTTCTCAGATATTTTATCCTTGTATGCAGACTGCTGATATTTTCTACTTAGGCGCTGATATTTGCCAGCTCGGCATGGATCAACGGAAAGTCAATGTTCTTGCTCGCGAGGTTGGTGAGAAGCTTGGATTCTGGAAACCTGTTATTGTTAGTCATCATATGCTCATGGGTCTTGGGGAGCCGCCAAAAGAAGGACTTGAAGGCGCTGAACGCGGCATTGCTCTTAAGATGTCTAAGTCAAAACCAGACACTGCGATTTTTATGCTTGATTCGAAGGAAGATGTGGAACGAAAGATTCGCAAGGCGTATTGTCCTGAAAAGAAAATTGTTGAAAATCCTATGCTCGAATACTGCAAATACATTATTTTTGAAAAAGTTGACTCCATTGCGATCAAACGACCAGAGAAGTTTGGGGGCAATTTGACGATTGGCAGCTATTCTGCATTGGAAGAGATTTATGCTTCTGGCGCGTTGCATCCTATGGATTTGAAGAACGCTGTCGCGGAGAATTTGAATTTGTTGTTAGAACCTGTACGTAAGAAATTGCATGATGACAAAAAAATTATGAAGATGTATGAAGAGATTAAAGGGTTTGAAGTGACGCGGTAGGCATTGTGATTACTCATGACTAATGAAATTAGAATTGCAGTATATATTAATCACAATAATAAGATCCAATCATATGGTCATTTATATGGAAGTCCTTCTTTTACATTTCCTGAGGTTACTGATGAAATCATTACCCTTGGAAGAGCAAAAGCAAATGATGTTTTTATCAACTATCCTTTTGTAAGTAACAACCATGGACATTTACAATTTGAGCATGAAAAAATATTAGGCATATTCTCCACTTCCAAGCGTTCTCTTTTTTATACTGATCATAGTACTAATGGAACATATTATCTGCCTCCAGGTATAGAAGATATTTTTCAGCTACACATAAAAATACAACATAAAAAAGTAAAAATTGATTCAGGTTGTCGTTTAGTAATTAAAGGTCCAGATAATATTGCTCTTATCCTTCTTATTTATTATAATTAATCTTATTTCATTCTTTATTTTTTGTCTATCTCAAATACTCTCACGAAGTTCAAGTAACATTTATATACAAACCTTCATTTTTCAAACTTCATGAAACGTATCGCAATCATTCGAAAAGACCGCTGCAACCCTGAAGGCTGCGGGAACTTTCTCTGCATTAGATACTGCCCTATCAACCGCAAAGGAGAGGATTGCATTCATAAAGCGGAAGATGGCAAAGCAGGGATTAGCGAAGAACTCTGCATTGGGTGCATGATCTGTGTGCACAAATGTCCTTTTGACGCGATTGATATCATTAATCTTCCTGAAGCGTTCAATCAACAACCTATTCATCGCTACGGCGAAAACAAATTTGTCCTTTTTTCTCTTCCTGTCCCTATTCCTGGGAAAATTGTAGGAATCCTTGGGAAGAACGGGATTGGAAAAAGTACCGCACTCAAAATTTTAGCAGGCGTTCATAAACCAAATTTGGGTTTGGATCATGACGCGACGCACGAAGATATTGTCAATTATTTCAAAGGCACAGAAGCGCAGCGCTTTTTTGAACAAGTGAAAGCAGGAGCGATTAAAGTTGCCTATAAACCGCAAGCTGTTGACCTTATTCCAAAATCATTTCAAGGAACTGTTCGGCAATTATTAGACAAAGTTAATGAAACAGGAAAATTGCAGGATGTTGTTACTTCTCTTTCTCTTGGTCACTTTCTTGACACGCCGATTGACAAAGTCTCTGGCGGCGAATTACAGCGCATCGCTATCGCAGCAACGCTTTTGAAAAAAGCGAATCTCTATATCTTTGATGAACCAACGTCGTATCTTGATATCAAACAGCGCCTCAAGGTTGCGGAAATTATTCGATCTCTTGTTGATCCTACTGATCCAGTGAAATCACAAAATTCTGTTCTTGTTATTGAACACGATCTTATTTCTCTGGATTATATGACCGACCTTCTCCACATCATGTATGGAAAAGAAGGAAGTTTTGGGGTGGTGAGTCAGCCGACCTCTTCCAAAGAAGGAATCAACATTTACCTCTCGGGTCATCTTCCTGGCGAAAACGTTCGGTTCCGTGATTCAAAAATTCAATTTGATGTGAAAGCGCCGCTTGATATTACCACTCGCTCTGTTTTAACGTCATGGCCAACACTTACGAAAAAGCAAGGCGGATTTTCTCTGGTTGCTCACGCAGGGGAGTTACATAGACACCTTGTTGTCGGAATTTTAGGAGAGAACGGTATTGGAAAAACCACTTTTGTTAAAATGCTTGCGGGTGTCCTTGCTCCAGACGCTGGACAGGTTGATACCGCAGTGACTGTTTCCTACAAACCACAATATCTTGATAGTACTTCTGATGATCTTGTCCAGCAGGTATTAGCTGAGGCGATCTCCAACTATACGCAGGAAATCATTAAGCCCCTTGATCTCATTCCGTTGTTTTCAAAGCAACTCAATGAACTCAGCGGAGGAGAATTACAGCGTGTTGCGATTGCAGCTGCGCTCAGTAAAAAAGCACATCTTGTCTTGTTGGATGAGCCTTCTGCGTATCTTGACGTTGAACAGCGCCTTGCTGTCTCTAAAGTGATTCGCTATTTTGTGGAGATGAAAGGGGTTTCTGTTCTTGTTGTTGACCACGATCTGCTGTTCCTTGATTATGTCTCTGACAAATTACTCGTGTTTTCTGGCCAGCCTGCTGTCGCAGGAGAAGCAGCTGGACCATTTTCGATGGAACAAGGGATGAATACCTTGCTTTCTCATTTAGGGATTTCTCTTCGACGAGATGAGTTTAGCCATCGACCGCGCATTAACAAAAAAGATTCTTACAAAGATCGAGAACAGAAAGCAGCAGGAAAGCTTTATTATAGTTGAGGTGTTTTTTACTTTACTATGGAGTATCTGAGTCGTTCGAATCGCGTTCTTTTGTCCCTTGCTGTTGTTGCGCTGACGTTGTTTTTGTTTTTGTCTAGTTTTTACCTATTTCTCTATAATCCTCGGTTTTATGATAATCAGTATGTTCACAATGGTGTTTATGATGAACTTGGTTATGAACAGACATGGGAAATGACGCGGCTTCTTTGGGCATACATGAAAGATGGCGCAGCGCTTTCCTCCCAGTATTATTCAGAACGGGATATTCTGCACATGGTGGATGTTCGAAACATTCTTTTGTTTGTCGAAGCGCTGTATTTTGCAGTGTCGCTTACTTTTATTTTGCTGGTGTTTTATTTTTTTACGTTTGTTAAGAAGGATTTCAAATTCTTTCTCTATGATCTCTTCTTTTCTACGTGCATGTTCTGTTTTTTGATTCTTGTGTTCTTTGTCTTCCTTTCTTTCTTCTTTACAGACTCTTTTACGATCTTTCATCGATTTGCTTTTACCAATGATTCTTGGCTCATGGATCCTGCAACTGATCAACTTATTCATTTATTTCCGGAACAATTCTTTTTGACATTCTTCTTGTCTATTTTGGGTGTTACTCTGTTGTTTCTTGTTGTGTTGTTTGGGCTGAGTCTGTATATTAAGAAACGGTATCTTTAGTTATTCTCCTTTTTCTCTTTGTCATGCTCGCTTCTGAATTTCTGTGTCTTTTTTATACTTCGATAAAGGATGAATTGTGTTGTAGGACTTTTCCTTGGTGATTCTTTATCTTATAAAAAAATATAAACACTAAAGAAAACCTTCTCTTATGTCTTATATTCTTTCTATCGATGCTGGTACGACGGGAGTAACAGTACTCCTCATCAATAAGCAAATAGAAGTAATTGCAAAAGCGTACGCGGAATTACAGCAATATTATCCACAGCCTGGTTGGGTAGAACATGATCCTGAAGAGCTTATTCTTAAAACGAAGCAATTGATAAGAAAAATAACTGAACCTATTTCTCCAAAAGAGATTGCTGCTATCGGCATTACGAATCAACGAGAGACTGTTGTTGTTTGGGATAAGAAGACTGGAAAGCCAGTTCATCCGGCAATTGTTTGGCAATGTCGGAGAACAACAGAGCGTTGCCATGCATTGAAGACAGAAGGATATGAAAAAATAATCAAAGAAAAAACAGGGCTTGTGTGTGATCCATACTTTAGCGCAACGAAGATAGAATGGATCTTGAACCATGTTGGCGGAAATATAGAAGATCTTCTCTGCGGGACAATAGATAGTTGGCTTGTCTGGAATTTGACTCGAGAAAAAGTACATGTTACCGATATGAGCAACGCGTCACGAACAATGCTCTTTAATATTCACACAAAACAATGGGATGAGGAATTATTGCGGCTTTTTTCTGTTGATAAAACACTGCTCCCTGTCGTGAAGGAATCATCTGAAATTTATGGACACATGGAAATAGATGGTTTACAAATTCCTTTTGCAGGGATTGCAGGTGACCAACAAGCAGCATTGTTTGGGCAATGTTGTTTTTCTTCTGGACAGCTCAAAAATACCTACGGCACTGGTTGTTTTCTTCTATTAAATACTGGAGAGAAAGCTGTTCTTTCTCAAAATCTTCTAACCACTATTGCATGGACTATTAATCAGAAAACATCTTATGCTCTTGAAGGAAGTGTCTTTATCGCAGGCGCCGCTGTGCAATGGCTGCGGGATGGATTAAAGATTATTACCTCTGCTGAAGAGACCGCAGTGCTTGCGGATTCTTTGAAAGAGAATGATGGAGTTTATTTTGTTCCTGCACTGAGCGGGCTTGGCTGTCCGTATTGGGATCCAGACGCGCGAGGAATGCTTATTGGTTTGACTCGCGGCACTACTCCTGCGCATATAGTACGGGCAACACTCGAAAGCATCGCGTATCAAACAAAAGATATTGTGGAAACAATGCAAAAAGAAGCAGGGATTTCTGTTGTTACTTTGAAAGCAGATGGCGGCGCTGCTGCGAACTCTTTTTTATTACAATTTCAAGCAGATATACTTGATGCACAGGTTGTTGTTCCTAAAAATAGAGAGACTACTGCGCTTGGCGCTGCGTTTTTAGCGGGACTTGCTGTTGGATTTTGGAAGGATCAGAATGAAATACAACAATATTGGCAACAAGAGAAAGAATTTGTTTCTACGATGCCTTTCGAGAAAAGAGAGAAGTTGTACAACAAATGGAAAGATGCAGTTGGAAGAAGTAAGAAATGGAATACTCATTCATGAATTTGAATCAACTGCGTTCTCTCTGGATGCTCGACATTTCGTCTCATGAGTTTGAGATATTGTTCTGCTTTTTTCTTAATGTTCTTTGTTAATTCTTCGTCAAATCCAAAATCATCGATTTCGTTGATGTTGATTTCTGGAAGTTTGGTGAGGGAACCAAGAAACTCTCTTCCTCCAATCTTCGCCTGCGCTTCAATGTCCTGCGCAGGTTTTGTCGCGAATAGTTTAATCGCTTGAAATTTGGAGATGCTATTTGCTCCTGCGCGAAGCAGTACTGAAATTCTCTCTGTACGATCACTCCAAATGCCGCACTGAATATCGAGTGTTGGATATGCAATGCGTATTTGTGCAATCCACCATGCTTGTTCATCAGCAGTTGGAGGTTGTGCATTCGCATACATTGTTCCTTCATGCGGAATAAGTCCATAGATATGAATCTTAGAAATATGATATCGTTCTATGACTTCTCTTATTGTTGCAAGATCTTTTTTTGTCTCTCCTAACCCAATGATAAACGTCATTGCTGTTTTTAGTTTGAGTTCCTGTGCTGCATCAAACATACGAAAATATGGAGCAAGAGGTTTAGAAGGACATGCTTTTTTATGTATCTCTTCATTCACTGTTTCCAGCGATCCAACTATTCCTTCAACATACGGCGCATATTTTTCTAATTGCGTTTTTGCCAACGGACCAACACTAAGCCATACTTTTCCGTAGATTTTGTTGATCTTTTTTAACATATCGAGAACTTTATCTCCTGAAAACGCGTTAATGCCTCCTGTAAAAAAGCCAATTTGCCATCCTACTTTTTTGCACAACCAGACTTCTGCGAGAATACTTGCTTCGTGTCTGATGGATTCCTCTTTGCTTACTTTATCTTTTGGCAACGCGGACATGTAGCAGAACCCACAATCATTGATTCCGCACCACCAACTGAAGAAGATCGCTCTTTCGAAGCAGGTTGTTAATGGGAAGTTTTGCTTGTAGATTATTTCTGCTTTTTGTATTACTTGCTCTGTTTCTTTACTGAGTTCCATATTGGAGAAAAATGCAGGTTGGTTTTTAATGGTTGTGGGGGAAAAGGGCACTATATTTTTAAACAAGACAAATATACTTCTCCTCATGAAACAGAAACTCTTTTGCTTGTTGCTTGTTCTTCTCTTATTTGTTCTTTCTTGTGGTTCTGAAATTACGGAAAGTATAGAAGAAAAGGAAGTTCCCGTTGTTCAAGAAACTGTTGAAGAACCTCTTTGGGTAAATGATGAACCAGAAAATGATATTGCGGAGCAAGCAGAACAATTTGCGGAGACTGTTGTCTATTATATGAACAAAGAAGATTGCAATGCATTATACAAATATATGTCTGATGATCATAAAAAACAAGTTGATGAACAGACTTTTCTCAATGTCTGTAGATACTGGGTTTATTACTCGTCTTTTATGGTAATAAAGTTCGAACAAATTGATGACGAGACTTTTATTGCCTATGTTGCGAATATGTATACCACTGATTTTGATACGATGATGGTTTATTATGATAGTGAAGGATTTTCTTATGAATATTTTAATAGAATTTTGGAATTTAGAGATGTAAAAACATTTTGCAGTGATTATCTAGTCTGGGATGATTCTGAGAAATGCATAGAACAGTTTGCTCTTTCTAACGAAGATGAGACGTTCTGTACTTATTTAGGTTCTGAAACAAAAGTAGAATATTGTAAAGAGAAAGTAAGAAGGTTGAAGGATTAAAAAAGCCCCCGATGGGAGTTGCACCCACGACCTTCGGTTTACGAAACCGACGCAATGGCTACTATGCTACGGGGGCAATACAATTATAATTTCTCTAACATCAACTTCTTCTCTTTCAACAATTTCTGACAATTCGAACAAACAGTATGCTTTTTTCCTTTCGCGTCTTTCACTACAGTACCAATAATCTTCTGCAAAAAGTGCTGTTGAATTGTTCCTTTACAGACTTCACATTTCATACAAGAAAAGAAACTCCATTTGTTTATATGTTTTACTTGATCTTACGCTTGGTCTAAAAATTATCAAAAGTTGCAAAAAATAACAACAACGATGGCGGCCTACGGACAAAATTCTACTAATTTTGTCCTACGCGACACCCCGAAGGGGTCAACCCCCGTCGCGTCGGCGCCATGTTGTTATTTTTCGCCTTAACAAACGCACAAAGTCGAACGTTCCTGTGAGACTTTGTGCGTTAGGACGCGAGCATTTGTCGAGCGTCTGTTTCTCTTAGAATTATTGTATTATACTTCTTTCAAATTAAATATTTCCTTTATGTAACATTATTCGTATCTCAACGCATCAATCGGTTTCATTCGCGCAGCACGATACGCAGGAATCGCGCCAGCTGCTGCGCCTAACACAAACGAAAGCACCAATGTTAAGACAATCATCGAAACATCAATCGTCACTTTAAACAAATTATAGCCTGCGACATACGCGCCAAGTTGCACCCCATACGACAGCAGGGTTCCGACCAGCGTTCCGATAGCGCCTCCCGCAAACCCCATCATCCCTGCTTCTATAATAAAAAAGATAACAATCGTTTTATTCGGCGCGCCAATCGCTTTCATCACGCCAATCTCCTGTGTTCTCTCGAGAACAGCGGTAAACATCGAGTTCATAATGCCAATCGCGCCAACAACAAGGGAAATTGACGCAATACTCGCAAGCACAAGTTGAATAACCCCAATCATCGCGCCAATCTGCTTCAATAATTGCTCAGGGGTAAACACATCAAACTGCTCATCTTCCAATGTTTTCAACAATTCCTGTTCAATTTTCGCTCCAACTTCTTCAGCGTTCATTCCTTTTGTGGTTTGGACGACAAATACATTGACAACATCTTTTTTGTTAAACAATACTTCTGCGTCTTCACGACCCATGTAGATTCTGTCATCCGCGTCTGTGCCTGATTCTTCTAAAATCCCAATCACTTTGAATTTCTGGTCATTAATTAACACAGAATTTTTCGCTCCAATATCTTTGTCAAACAGATCATACGCAATATCATAACCAATAATAATGCTGCCTCGCTCTCCTGGAACAAAAAATCTCCCTTCTTCTATTTGCAAATCTGTATCGACAAACGCGCGCTCACTGAGCGACGTATCGTAACTATTCACCATCACTGTTTCTTCTTCTCTGTTTGATTTTACAGTTCCATAATCAATGAGAACTGGATTTGCATAATCCACTCCTTTGACATTTTCAATTTTTTCTTGTAAACCTATAGAAAATCCCATTGATCCTGTTGGAGGACCATGTAATCCTCCAGGAACAACACGAATCGAAGAGATTCCCATTTTTTCAAACTGATCCTGCACTGCAGTATTCATTCCTTTACTTAACGTCACTAAACTGACAATCGCAGCAATCCCTATGATGATGCCAAGCACTGTCAGCCATGACCGTACTTTTCTTTCTGTAATATTATTCCAAACATATTGATAATATTCCCGCTGTGTGACCATCTTATTTCCTCAACACATCCACTACTTGTTTCTTCATCGCTTCTCGCGCAGGCAATGCTCCTGCGGCAATTCCAAAAAGGACTGCAAAAAGTAAACTAAAGAGCATGATTTTCCAATTAAATTCCACCGCAAGCATTTGGAATCCCGCAGCAGCAGCACCAAACTGTGTCATCTTCGCAATCATGAATCCCAACGCGATTCCAATTACTCCTCCGACAAATCCAAGAAACCCCGCTTCTGCGAGGAATAAAAAAAGAATGTACCTATTTTTCGCGCCAATCGCTTTCATGATGCCAATGTCTTTTTTCCTCTCTAAAACAGAAGTATAAGTGGAGTTCATAATGCCAATACCTCCGACAATTAATGAGATTCCTGCAATTGCCCCAAGAATCACATTGATGATTTTAAGGATGGTAGAAAATTGTTGGAGTAATTGGTCTGGTGTTACTATCTCAAACAAATCATTTCCTCGTTTTCGTTCTAATGCCCTTGTTGCTTTTGCCGCTGCTTCGTTCAGATCAACGCCTTCTTTTACGACGAGTTCAATAATCGAGACTTGATCTCCCTTCCCAAACATTTCCTGCGCAGTATCCAGCGGAAGCTCCACAACACTGTCATCTTCAGGGTTTCCAATCGGTGCAAATATGCCCACAACTTTGAATCGTTTGTCATTGATAATAATATTTTCGTTGACATGAATCTCTTTATCAAATATTTCGTGCGCTGTTTTATAGCCTAAAATGGCGCTATACTTTTCTCCGCTGACAAATACTCTTCCGGACTCTATTTCGAAATTAATATCATCCCAGCGTTCTTCTAACTGTTCTGTTGTTGTTGCCCATACTGTTAATACTTTTTTCTTGTTCGCGTATTCTACAGTGACTTTTTCCTGCAGATAGGGAGTTACCCAAAGAAACTCACTCATACTTTCCAATGTTTTGACATCTTCTTCTGTTAATCCTCCCTGCAAACTTGTAATGCTTGATCCAGAAGAGGTGACATAGATTCTGTTTGTTCCTATTTCTTCAAACTCTTTTCGTATTCCTTGATCTAATCCATTTCCTATCGAAACTAATGAGAATATTGTCGTTATCGCAATGACAATACCTAAAACAGTAAGTCCATTTCGCAATCTTCGTTTCCAGACATTTGTCCATGCAATGACAATTAAATCTTGATACAACGCAAGCGTTGTTTCTTCTGTCCTCATTTTGTTTTTGGACTGGTTTGCGCTTTTTTATGCCGCTTCCAGAGATACCATCCAAGCACTCCAGCTCCAAGAAGTATCAATACTGTTGTAAATCCTGTTCCATTTTCTGTTAGGCCGTACTTTCTCGCCTCCCAAGAGGTGAACATTTTTGTGGTCAGCGTTATCTGTTCGTCATAATTTTTATTGAACGCGTCTTTATAGACCAAGCGAAACTGTAATGGCAAATCTTCCACATAGTCCTTTGCATATATTTTGAATTGCGCAGTTTCATAATCGTCGCTTTCAAGATTTCCGAGGTATACAGTGTCACTGGAAAGAATCGTATAATATTCCCCTTCTTCCAGGGTGAGTGTCGCATAGTTGAGATTCGCGACGCCGATGTTTGAAAGACTTACCACAATATTTCCAGCAACATCTTCTTCGTAGACTTCACTTTCTTCAATATTCAATACATATTCTGGTTCTGCGTCGACAACGATTGAGATGTAGGTATTTTTTTCATACTTATTATTTCTTTGGTCTGTATATTTGAGCGTGACTGGAATTTTGTACACTTTCACTGCAGCATCTGGCGCGACAATCAAACTAAAATTTGCCTCTTTGCTTTCTTCTCCCTTAATATTTCGTATAATCACTTCGTTACTTGTTTTCAATGGTGCAATCTCTGTTGTATTTTGTAGGTTTAATGTGATTGTCATGTCTTCAATGTATGTGTTTCCATTGTTTGTGATTATAATAGAAATATCTGCACTCTCTCCTGGCGCGACGCGCTCAGGTGTTGTTCTTGTTTCTTCAATCACGACACCTGCCGCTTTTCCACCCACCTGAACGCTAAACGGATCTAGTGTTATCCAATTTCCTCTACTCACACCGCCTTCTGTTTTGTATCGTAACGTGACTTCATATTCTCCTTCTGCTGCATTTGGATCGACAATCAATTTGTATTTGAGGGTTGTTTCTCCTGTGTCAATTTTATCCGCATTATAGACTGAGATGTCTCCGAGTGATTTAATTTCATCTTCTCCATTCGCAAGGAGCAATGGATACTCTCCTTCTATCTCGAACTCTACTGTCTTTGCTGTGCTTGCGCCATCATTCTTTATGCTGAAGCGTAACTCTACAATCTCTCCTGGATCCACAGGATCAGGATCCTGATAACTCAATGTTGCGTTTATGTGCGGGCTGTCGAGAATGTCTGCAGTTGCAGTTTGCATGATGATTATACTCATGATCATCATTGTTATAATGAGTATTCCTTTTTTTATTGTGTTCATCGTGCTTACTCCTTTTTTGTTTCTTTAATAATTTTTCCGTCTTTTATCAATAAAATCCGTTTTGTCTGCTCTGCGACTTTTTCATCGTGCGTGACAATGATAATTGTTTTTCCTTTTTCATTTAATTCTTTCAAAAATTCAATAATCAAGGCACCTGTCTTTGAATCTAGATTTCCTGTCGGCTCATCCGCAATTAATACTTCAGGATCATTTGCAAGCGCTCTTGCAATCGCAACTCTCTGTTGTTGTCCGCCACTGAGTTCTCCAGGACGATGTTCTTTTCTATCACTGAGTTCTACAAGCTCCAATAACTCTGCTGCGCGCTCTTTCTGAATGTCTCTTTCTGTTCCCTGAAAAATCATCGGCAACATAATATTTTTTTCTGCTGTTAATGTGTGGATGAGATTAAACTGTTGGAAAATAAAGCCAATCTTTTTTCCTCTTAAGAGGCTGAGTTCAGATTCTTCAAACTCCCTAATGTCATGTCCATCTAAATACACTTCTCCTTTTGTTGGCATGTCTAGGCAGCCAATGATATTCATGCACGTTGATTTTCCTGATCCTGAAGGGCCTTGAATCGCGACAAACTCTCCTTTGTTGATCGTGAGCGATATTCCTCGCAGCGCATCGACTCGTGTTTTTCCGATGTAATATGTTTTCCAGACGTTTTTTACTTCAATGATCGGTTTTTCTTTCATTGTTGTTTTGTGTTGTCTTTATGTCTTATATGCTTTTTGTTCTTCTTTCTCATTTTGATTATCTCATAATTTCTATTCATAAAATAATTTCCAATACCCCCATTGCACTTTGGTGCAATGGGTCCCCCTGACATTTCTTACTTTTCTTGGTGCGTGTTTTTTTACTCCTTGCTTTACTGCTGCTTAAATCGCCTGACAGTCCTTGAGACTCCCCATGTCTTTCTTAATTATAGCAAATGGATTATTTTTAGAATTGATTCTAGAAAAACATTGATTATCAATATCACTTCCTATAACAAAACATATAAATCACTTTATACTTTGCAGTACGATGATCAAAAAGAAAGACGAAGGATTTTGGAACAAAAAGAATATCATGAGCCTTATCATTGTGTTCCTCATGATCTCGAGCGTTCTCGCAATCTGGCAGGGAACGCAAAGCTCTTCTGATACTATTGAAGCATACAACGATCACGATATCACCTTTACTGATGAAGGATTTTTCATAGAATCAGATTATGGAGATATTCATGGCTATAATTATCCTTCTTCTCTCGAAGCACTTTCTTTTGATCGTGCACTTGTTTCTTATCTTAGTTCTTCCTCTCAAGCTGTTATTCTCTTTGACCCCGAAGATAGTGCACTTGAGTACATTGAAATCCTTCGCAGCGATCTTGCTGTTGATGACTTTCCTGCTTTTGGACAAGAAACATCTTTCGCACTTACGACAAATTCTTCTCTTTATTCCTATCTTGTTTTAGACTGCGTTTCTACTCCCCTTCCAACACTCTTCATTCATACGGCAAATGTCACTTCTCCACGAATTTACCAAGAAGCGGGTTGTGTTGTTCTTGAAGCAGCACGATGGGAAGACTTGTTTAAACTTAAAGATCGCGTTGTGTATACGCTTGCGGGCATCATGGATGCTTCTTAGATTCATAAGCTTAAAAAAGGGCTAATTATTCCTGATTTTCCATGGACGATAAAAAAGAGAAAACAGAGCATTCTGATCTTGGAGAAGATCTCGCGATGTATCAAATTCGAGACGCAACAACATCTTCTGAAACTCCTGCTTCTCATGCGCATTCGCAGCATCAAAAGACCGCAGGCGCTCCTTCACACTCAGATGAGTCTTCAACATCGACCTCCGCATTCTTTATTGGTCTTGGCATCTTCATTCTTGTGCTTCTTACAATTTTTCTTATTCCACGATTTTTTGATCAAGATCCACAGACTTTAACAGAGCTTCATCAGGAAACTGTTGAAGAAGAACTTGATGAAGACGATCGCTATACATATAATGGTTATAGCTTTGTGTATTACGACGGATTATGGTATACACAAATTTACAATTCTTTCTCAGAAGATTTGTATGATGTTCCTTTGCATTATGGTCCAAAGAATTTGACTGACATTATTATTACAGGAGATGTCAACCCATTTTTTAACGCGGTTCTCATGAGCAATCTTTCGAACACAAGCCTTCGTTACTATCTTACTTTTAATCCTACTGATGAAAATCTTGGCTATGTCGCACTCGCGTCAGGAGAACTTTCTCAAAACTTAGTCACTACTTTTAACATTGCACCAGTTTCTGCGTGCACAGTTGAAGACGCACAATGCGCTTCTGTTCCTATTGTGACTTGTGATTCTACCACTGAACCGGTGATTTATATCAAATCAGGAACACCAACTCTTATTTACGCAAACGGTAATTGCATCACGATTCAAGGGGAACAGGCAGAACTTGTCCGCGCAGTCGATAGATTTTTGTATAAGCTCTACAATATTATGATTTAATCATGGTAGAACATTATTTTACTCCCCAACCACAATCTCGGCTGAAAAAAACACGCGTTACTTCTTCCTATCATGGACAGGCGCTTGCATTTATTTGTGTTTCTGGTGTTTTTTCCTCAGAGAAACTGGACAGCGCGACACTCCTTCTTTTAGAACATGTAAAAATACAAAGAAGCTGGGACGTTCTTGACTTAGGATGCGGGATTGGTGTTTTAGGTATTTCCATCAAAAAAGCATTTCCTTCTTGTACTGTTGTTTTAACCGATGTAAATCAACGCGCATTGAAAACTGCCGCGGAGAACGCGCGCGCGAATGATACTCTTGTTGAGATTATGGAAAGTGATTTATTTTCTGCTCTTGCTGATCGACAATTTGACACTATTATTACCAATCCTCCTCATCACGCAGGACGAGCGTTGGTGTATCAGCTCATTGAACAGGCAGTTGGGCACGTGCGTTCTGGTGGTTTTCTGCAGCTTGTCGCACTGCACAATAAAGGAGGCGCAATGCTGGAAAAGAAAATGAAAGAAGTCTTTGGCAATGTGGAGACACTTGTCAAGAAAGGTGGATTTCGCGTGTATTGCAGCAGGAAGGAATAATCTTTTTAATGTTGTCTTGTTTCTCTTCTTCTTATGAAACCAGGATTTGATTATATTGGCGTTGGCTGCGGCGCATTTATTGTTAATGAAAAGAATGAAGTGCTTCTTATGAAACGTGGTTCTCAATGCAAAAATAATTGCGGTGTTTGGTCTATTCCAGGCGGTGCTCTTGATTACAATGAGAAATTTCATGATGGTGTCAAGCGAGAGATTTTTGAAGAACTTGGTATCCATATTGAAATTATTGATTTGCTCTGCTTGACTGACGATATCATGCATGATGAAAAACAGCATTGGGTTACTCCACAATATCTGAGTAAAATTGTTGGAGGATCGTTAGCGATTAAAGAACCTACTAAATGTGAGGCTGTTCAGTGGTTTGCTTTAGACACCCTTCCTTCTCCCCTCACATTACCAACACAAGACGCTCTTGCAGCATTTCTCCACCTTTCAAAATAAGAAACTATATAAAATTCCAATTCTTAAATTTATGTATGGAATCATACTTTCTCATGTGGGTAGCAGTTCTCATCATTGGTACTATTGTCTGTTATTTTGTGGTCAAAAATGTCCTGAAAGTGGTGGTTACTTTTCTCTTCATTCTCGCGCTTTTTGTCGCGATCACGATCAGCTTAACCTATTCTGATATACAGGAACTCAAACAAGAACTTGGGGAGGAACAGATTTTGTATCTTATTCATGAGGATGATACATTGTTCTTTCCTATTGTTATGGTCAACATGACTGCAAAACATTCTTTAAAACAATCTGTTCTTGAAGAAAGTCAAATCGCTGCATTCGTGAAACAAAAAAATTATCGCGCAATTTTGGATAATGGCGCATACTACAAAGTTGTTGCTATCAATACCTCTGCATATGACGCTCAGGATGCTGCTCTTTTACAAACAATGCGCGATACCAATCAGCTTTTTTCTGTTCGTTCTGATGCATTTGAAGAACTTCACGAAGATAAAAATATGCTGCTCTTCCTTTTCCAAGGATACAAAGCAGGCGACGTTATGGTCTATCCGAAAACAATGGCATTCCGCATGATGAGTATTATTCCAGAAGATTGGGTTGCTTCTATCGCTGATGAAGAAGAATAATTTTTAAGATTAATGATGGCCTCCGTGGCCGCCGCCATGTCCATGGCTTTCTTCATACTCTTTTTTCTTCTTCAGAAGCAATGCTCCTGCAACAATACACGCGCCAATTATTAACGCAGCAGGAATGTAGGTCACTTGCGTAATTACAGGATATTTATGGCACTGAAAATCACTGCCACAATAACTGTCATTACTGCAATCTCCGTCTTTGCTGCATTCTCTTGTGGTAATGCTTACTATCTTTGAGAAAATGATGAATAGTGCAATGACGACCACGAACGCGACTACAAAGGGCATCGCTGCTTTTTTGTTCTTGATAAGTCTCTTCATTATTTGAGAAGGTAATGAAAATTCGTTTTTAAAGGTTTGTTCGTTATAGTCACTACGTTGCAAAAAATAACAACAACACTGGCACAGACGGTCTTGTGTCGCTTTGCTCCACAAGCCCTACTCCGCGAACGAGAACCACTCACTTCGTAAGTGAACCTCGTTCGCTCCGTCTGGCCATGTTGTTATTTTTTGCTCTGAGAAACGCACAAAGCCAAACTTTTCTCTTGGACCTTGTGCGTTAAGACGTGAGCATTTGTCGAGCGTCTTTTTCTCTCATGAACAATAATTATAACAATTAAAATATATTTTTAGAAATCATTTCTTCATATTTTTCTTACAAACGTCAAGAAACCGCTATGTCCAATACTCTGACTTTTTGGGCGGACTTTTCTGCCGAGAACATCCCATTCTGTTTCCGCAATTTCACAGGTCTTCAGATAAAGGAAGCCTGGCGTATTTCTCACTTTATCGACAAAATCCATCACTTGTGGTACGCAAGGGCTATATGAAACAAGATAGCCCCCATATTTTAGCGCAGCAAGCGCATGATCCACAGCAAGCCATGGTTCTGGAAGATCTAAGAGGACCATATCCACATTCTTTTCTTCAATGCCATCATAGATGCTCTTCTTTTTGAGCGCGGCATTTTTAAGTCCAAGAAACGCGAGATTTTCTTCTACAATCTTGATATAATCTTCTCGTATTTCGTAGGTATAGATTTGCCCATTGGTACAGAGATGCGCGAAAAACCCTGTCGCGCCGCCGCTTCCCCCGCCTGCTTCGACAATGGTCCAGTCATTTCCCACTCCCACTTCTGCCGCAATAAAGCCGAGGTCTTTCAGCGGGATAATCTGCGCATTTCTCTTAATTTTCCAGTATTTGTCCAAGAACGATGCTTCAAGCACTGTTAATGTCGTGTCTTTATTCGTCTTGAGCTGCGCTCCTGCTTTTGCTTTTATGATCGCATCTTTGCTGACAAAGCCATCTTTTGTATGGAGATCATTGCCTTTGAAGAGATATTTTATTCCTTCTGGGTCTACGAGTATTTTGTCTTTCATTCTCCTAAAATAATGGGTACTTGAATATATAGGTTTGGTTGTTTTGATTTTTCTACTTTATGTTTTATCCTTATTCTCGTTTTTCTATTTTTTTGTGTACGTCATAATCTAATAATAGATTGCGTTGTCATACAAGGACTTTACTGAGCGAACATTCAATAAATTAGTGCGCGTTTCGTTTT
Organism: Candidatus Woesearchaeota archaeon; assembly: GCA_016214075.1. Lineage (NCBI taxonomy): Archaea > Nanobdellati > Candidatus Woesearchaeota > Candidatus Woesearchaeota archaeon. The sequence goes on along the minus strand of JACRPI010000036.1, from coordinate 38,402 downwards.
ACAGAGCTAACTATATTCCTACTCTTTTTCATTATTTTTCTTCTGTATTCTTCATTTCTCTCTTTCACCAAAATCTCTTACAAAACTTATATAAATACCTACTATTTACTCCCTATTTATGGATATACGAAATGTACAGAAAACAGGGAATATGCATTATGTGTACCTCCCGACGTCCTGGTGCAGAAAACATAAACTGAGCTCGAAAAGCAAGGTTTCTACTGCTGTCAATGAAGATGGCACCCTCACGCTTTCTCCTGAACTTCAGGAAGGGAAGAAAAAAGAACTTACCTTTCGTGTCAAAGAAGACAATCTTGATGTTTTGCACAAGCTTATTATCGCAAGCTATCTCACTCCTGCGTCTGGCTTTACTATCTATCTTGATAAACAAATAGATTATACAAAGCTTTTACAGCAGAAAAAATTGATCAGTCTTGAACTTGTGGAACTCAATAAAGATTCTATCACTTGTGAAGGTTCTGTTGTGATTGAAGAATTAGGCTCGCTTCTCAAAACCATGCTTCGCAAGATCAAAAACATGCTTACTGTCATGATGAAAAATTATAACAAGGAGCTTGTTATGCGCTATGAGGAGGAAATCGACAGAAGCCAGCTTCTCCTCGATAAATCTATCGTTGAAGCATTTAGCTTTCATCATTCTTCTCAACTTCGGACGATTGAGTTGTATTATATTTCCCATATGTCCAAAGAGCTTGAACGGCTTGTTGATATTTTGAGTGTCATGGATCCTGTTGATGTTTCCTTCCTGAAATTAATCTTAGATGTTGTCGATGTTCTCAAAGACGTTCTTGGCAATGTCGGAGATGCTTCTTTTACTCTTAGTGTTCAGGCAGCAATCACCTTCATTAAAAAAGTCGATACCATCGAAACAGTCAAAGTCAAAGATATCAGCACTTATGAAAAAAAGCGCGCAAAAGAACTCCTTACGTCAGTCTCTGAAGTACTGGTGGATTGGGCGCTCTTTTATGAACTTGAAAAACAGGAGGCGAAGTCGTAATTGCATCTTTCGTAAAAACTATTTAGTTCCTATAGACTCTATAGTACATATTTAAGAGATGAGGGCATTTGCCTCTATAAAGGTGATTTTTTTGGAAAAAGTACTTCATGACATTCGGGAAGCAGAAACACACGCTGATCATATAATCGCAGAAGCAAAAGAAAAAGCAATGCATATGCTCGCAAAAGGGAAAGCAGACGCAGACGCGTTTGTAGTCCAGCGAAAGCATGAAGTCCTTGAACAAAAGGCAGAATCGCTTACTCATCGAAAAAAAGAACTTGAAAAAGAACAGCAGAAATTCCTCAAGAAAGCAGAGAAACATGCAAATGACGCTGCAGCAACTGCAGCTTCGCAGAAGAAAAAAGCACACTCTTTTCTTTCTCAAGAATTTAAGGTTTTGCTCAAAGCATAAGGTGTTTTCATGTTACAATCAGCACGCGTTACAAAGATTCGGATTATCGGTCCACAGACCCAGCTCTCTATTCTTATTCGCACGCTTTATTCTTTAAAACTTGTTCATCTTCTTGATCATAAAAAGACAGAAGAGCTTGACATTGGAGCTCCGCTTAGGAATTCTGAACACATTTCTGGACTTTTGGTTCGTGCACGTTCATTGCTCGCGTCTTTTGATCCCCTTCTTGTTTCTGCTGCACAGACAGCATTAAAAAAGAAAACTGCTCTTTCTCTTGTAGACTTAGAATCTGATCTTGCAACACTTCTCAGTGACCATGATACTTTACAGCAGCAACAGCAAACCCTCGCTTCTGCAGTTGCAGAAAAAAAAGCAGTCGCTCAGCAGCTTCGTCTTTTAGACGCGTTGCATCTTGACGCTGCAAGCCTTGCTCCATTCAAATCATTATCTTCTTTTATTGGTTCTGTTTCTTCTTCAGAAGGAGTAGAAGCCGCACTTTTGCAAGTGACTAAAAAAATACAAATTACTCTTGCACAGCTTGATGGTATTTCTTATGTTGCAGTTTTTGCAGATTCACGCCATGGTTCTGGTGTTTCTTCTGTTCTTCAGATACATGGATTTAAGCCACTTCCTTTTGCTGATCTCTCTTCGTATCATGGTTCTCTTGGTGAACATGCAAAAAAACTTCAGGTTTCTCTTCACCTTCTTGAAAAAGATGTAGAACACATTGAGACACAACTTTATGCATTTCAGAAACAGCATGTTTCAGAACTGCTTTCCTTTGTCTTTTATTTACAACAAGAATCTGAGCAAGCACAAGCGCCGTTGCGCTTCGCAGAGACAGCACGCTCATTTGTTGTTGAAGGATGGGTTAGCGGAAAAGAATTCCAACAACTCAAACACGCGCTTGAAAAAGAGACCAATCATAAGATCTATCTTGAAACGCTTGAGGTAACAAAAACAGACAAAGTGCCTATTATTCTCAAAAACATGTTTTTTGTCAAACCGTTTGAATTTTTCCTGCACCTCTACACATTGCCGAGCTACAAAGAACTTGATCCAAGCTTTTTCCTTTTTTTCACGTTCCCCTTCTTTTTTGGCCTTATGCTTGGAGATGTTGGCTATGGTCTTGTGACTCTTTTACTTTTCGCACTGCTTTGGTGGAAGATGCCTACTGCACGAAGCATTCTTACTGTTATGATGCTCTCTGCGATTATTAGCATCTTTTTTGGCTTTGTCTTTGGAGAATATTTTGGCTTTGAACATGTTTCAGAACAGACAGGAGAACAATTGCTTCAGTATGGCATTCCGCTTCATTCAGAAGTTCTCCATGATGGAGAAATAGTGTATTCATTCCCTCGGCTTTTGAATAGATTGCATGGAGAAACGACGCTTTTAGGAGCGACGCTTCCCACTGTCCTTGTGCTTGGCGCGATCCTTGGCTTTATTCACGTGAACATTGGGTTGTTCCTCGGGTTTATCAATGAACTGGTCTCACACGGATTTGCGCACGCGTTTTACGCGAAAATCAGCTGGTATATTTTAGAACTTGGCGCAGCTGTTCTTGTGTTGAGCAGTCTTGGTCTTGTTCCTCTTCATTGGAGTATTGGTCTTGCACTCGTTGTTCTTGCAGCAGTGCTTCTTTTCATTGGCGAAGGAATTCAAGGACTTGTTGAAATTCCTGCGATTCTCACGAATATTCTTTCCTATTTACGACTTGGCGCTGTAGGTTTAAGCTCTGTTGGTCTCGCAGTCGTTATTAATGAAAATCTCGCGCTTCCTTTTATGGAAAGAGGTGGGGTTTATTTTGTGCTCGCACTTGTTATTTTAGTGGCAGGGCACTCTATTAACATCGCGCTTGGCGTTATTGGTCCATTTTTACACTCATTGCGACTCCATTATGTGGAGTTTTTTTCCAAATTTTACAAAGGGGGAGGAATCCCTTTTGTCGCGTTTGGACAGGAAAAAAATAGATGAATAAAAAATAACATGCTACGGAGGTAGAATCGTATGGCAGCAGAAGTAAGTATTGGTGTTGGATTGGTATCTATTGGTGCAGCTCTTGCATTTGGTCTTAGCGCTATGGCAAGCGGTATTGCGGAAAAATCCATTGGAACTGCAGCAGTTGGCGCACTTGCAGAAAAAGAAGAGTTATTTGGAAAAGGATTAATCCTTACTGTTATTCCAGAAACGCTCGTTATCTTTGGCCTTGTTGTTGCAATTCTCATCATGGGAATGGCAGCATAAATTTGGAATAGTATAGCTGACGCACGAAATAATCGTAATTTTTTTAAGGTGATTTCGTGTGTCAGCTAATAAGCGAACGAACATGTAAAATTACGAAAATTTGGTTCGTTCGCTATAAAACAGACGCGCTTTGGCGCTTTGTTTTTCATTCCTTTTTTCAAGGTTTTTTATATTCATTATCATTCAAGTAATTCATAGCAAAAACACAGGTGTTCATTATGGGTTTAGACCACGTAAAAAAAGAAATCATTGATCATGCAGAAGAAGAGGCACAGCACATTGTTGGTGCAGCAAAAGAACAAGTTAAAAAAGATACTGATGCGAGCCACGGCATTGCTGATGCTTTTGAGGCAGAAGTAGACGCAGCGCTTAAAAAAGAACTTGACGCACTGGACAAACGCTACTACGCAAGTATGCAGCTGCTTTCCAAAAAAGTTCTTCTTCAAAAAAAGAAAGAACTTTTGGAAGAACTCTTTCAAGAATTTAGCGCGAGTCTCGCAAAAATGCCTAAAGCAGAGAAGACAAAAATCCTTCAAACGCTTGTTGATCGCGCAAAAAAACAATGCGCGATTGGCAAAATCTATTGCGCCGCTCAAGATGTTTCCATTGTCAAGAGCTTTTTCTCCGCTGTTGAACAAAAACCTCTTGTTGGTGGCATTGTCGCGGAAAGTAAAGATGGCAATTACCGTTTTGATTACAGCTTTGACACTATCCTCAGTCAACTTCAGGAAAGAAAACTTCAAGAGGTTTACGCGTTGCTTTTTAGCAACTGAAGATGAGCGCATTTCAAAGAATAAACAAATAATAATGTGATACTATGTTTAAAGAACACTACCCCGAAAGCATTCACGTTTCCTTTTATCCATACACCTACGTTCGTGTGATGGCAATGAAAGGAAAGCTCTATCGAAAACAAGATTATGATAAATTGCTTAAGATGCAAGGAAGCGATATCGCCGCATATTTGGAAAATTCTGATTACAAAGAAGACATTCTCGCATTGGGTAAGACTTATTCAGGGTATACCCTTGTTGAGCGGGGGTTGTATTCAAACCTTATTCGCAATATGCAGAAACTTTTACGCATCTGCAGTCCAGAGATGAATTATCTTCTTCGCGCGTATCTTTTCCGTCATGACATTTACAATTTGAAAACCATACTTCGCGGCAAAGCTGCAGGACAGAAACATGCGGACGTTGAAGCATTGCTTCTTCCTCTCGGGACATTTTCTGACAAAAAACTTTCTCAGTTGCTTTCTTCTGAAAGTATGTCTTCTGTCTTAATCAAGGCAGGATTTACTGACCGAGAATCTGCTGACTCGCTTGCGTATTATGAAAAAGAAAAGTCTTTGCTCGCGCTTGAGAATTTCCTCGATAAATCGTATTATACATTCCTTTTTAGTTTCCTCACAAAGCTTGCAGGAGAACACCAACTGTTCAAAGAACTTCTTCAGGCAGAAATTGATGTCTTGAATGTTAAACTTTTGCTTCGCCTCAAAAAACAAGGACTTGGACAGCAGGAAATTACTTCCTTCTTTTTTTCAGGAGGAGCACTCTTTTCTATTTCCAAACTTCATGCTCTTGCAGTAAAAGATTTTGCAGGTATTATTCAGGCGTTCTCTCAGACTTCTCTTCGCTCGCTTGTTTCTTTTCATCAGGCTGCACTTAACCAGCAGGATCTCAAAGGTTTTGAAAAAAGTCTTGATGTTTGGCATTTACAGAAAGCAACACTCTTGCTTCATCAATTTCCTTTAAGCGTTGATACACTCCTTGGTTATATGTTTGCCAAAGAAATTGAAATGCGTAATCTTCGTGTGCTCGTCAAAGGAAAACAATTTGGATTAACAGAGCAGTTCCTCGAAGAGCAACTCGTACTCGACAAAAAATAAACACAGGTGGACATTCATGAATAAAATTATTGCACTCGGACCGTCAGAATTTGTCTTAGGATTCCGACTTGCGGGTGTTGAAACCCGTGAAACGCAATCTGCAAAAGAAGATTTTGAAGCACTTTTTGCAGATAGTGCCCTCGGGATTATTATCACTGATGAAACAACCATGCAGCAGCTTCCTCTTTTTTTTCGCGAGGCAGTTGAAGCTCGGGTCAAACCAGTGACTGTTGTTGTCTCTGCTGACGCAACAAGCAATGAAACGCTTCGCAAGAAAATCAAAAAATCCATTGGCGTTGATCTCTGGAGCAAATAATACATTCAAAACGAAAACAAACGAATAAGGTGAGTCTATAATGGCAAAAAATGAAAAAACAAAAACAAAAACAACTGAAAAAGCAGTCTCCAAAGGAGTTCTCTTTCGCATCGCTGGGCCTGTTGTTGTTGCAAAAAATCTTGCAGCACGCATGTACGACGTTGTTCGCGTTGGCAATGAAAAACTCATGGGAGAAGTTATTCAGATTGACGGTGACAAAGTAATTATTCAGGTTTACGAAGATACCACTGGCCTTACTCCTGGCGAACCTGTCATTAACACGGGAAAACCACTTTCTGTCGCGCTTGGTCCAGGGTTATTGACGAGCATTTATGATGGTATTCAGCGACCGCTTCCTCTTCTTGAAGAAAAAATGGGCAGCTACATTCAACGTGGTGTTGACGCGCCAGGACTTCCTTTTGAAAAAAAATGGAAATTTAGTGCAACAGCGTCTGTTGGCAGTATGGTTAATGGTGGCGATGTTCTAGGTACTGTTGAAGAAACAGAAGGATTAATCCATAAGATTATGGTTCCTCCAAATTTGAAAGGAAAACTTGTCGCACTCAAATCAGGAACGTACACTGTTGAAGAAGGTATCGGGAAACTCGACAATGGCGCAGAATTGAAATTAATGCACTATTGGCCTGTGCGATCCGCGCGACGATTAAGGAAAAAATTATCTCCAAGCACCCCACTCATTACTGGACAGCGTATTTTCGATACCTTGTTCCCTCTTGCAAAAGGGGGAGTTGCCGCAATTCCAGGACCATTTGGCGCAGGAAAAACTGTTTCCCAACAACAGCTCGCGAAATGGTGTGACGCAGAAATTATTGTTTACATTGGCTGCGGTGAACGAGGCAACGAAATGACAGAAGTTCTTACTGAATTTCCACACATGAAGGATCCAAAAACTGGAAAACCTCTTATGAACAGAACTGTGTTGATTGCGAATACTTCGAACATGCCGGTCGCTGCACGAGAAGCAAGCGTTTACACAGGTATTACTATCGCAGAATATTACCGTGACATGGGCTACGATGTTGCACTCATGGCGGATTCTACCAGTCGATGGGCAGAGGCGATGCGAGAAATTTCTTCACGACTTGAGGAGATGCCAGGAGAAGAGGGATATCCAGCATATCTCAGCACTCGACTTGCGGAATTTTACGAACGCGCGGGTATTGGTATTCCTCTTGGAACAGACAAGACAGGAAGTATTTCAGTTATTGGCGCAGTCAGTCCTCCAGGTGGAGACTTCTCTGAACCAGTTACCCAGAACACGTTGCGTGTTGTGAAAACATTTTGGGCACTTGACGCAAAACTCGCACAACGACGACACTTCCCTTCTATTAATTGGTTGACTTCGTACAGTTTGTATCATGAAGCACTTGCTCCATGGTATAGAGAACATGTTTCTGAAGACTGGCCTGATGTTATCAAGCAATTGATGATTATTCTCCAACAAGAAGAAAAACTTCTCGAGATTGTTCAGCTTGTTGGAAGCGACGCGCTTCCAGACAAAGAGCAGCTTATTCTTGAAGTTGCTCGTTTGATCCGAGAATTTATTCTTCAGCAGAACGCGTTCCACGATATTGACACGTATTGTACTATTGAGAAATCGTATCGTCTCATGACATTGATTTTGAAGTACAACACAATCGCGCAAGCGACGCTTGCTCGTGGCATTCACGTCAAAACAATTCTTGGATTAACCGCGAAAGATAAAATCGCAGAAGCGAAATTTACCAAAGAATGGAAGCAACATCTTGATACTGTTGAAAAAGAGATTGAAAAAGAATTCGCGCAATTGCGTGAATAAACAGGTGAAAATCATGAAAGAGTATAAAACAATTAATAGAATTGCGGGACCACTTGTTTTTGTTGAAAAAACAGAACCTGTTGGATATGGAGAGATTGTCACCTTACGCCTCTCTGATGGCTCATTAAAAAATGGTCAAGTCCTTGACACGAGCAATGACCTTGTTGTTGTTCAGGTGTTTGAAGGAACATCTGGCATTGACAAACAATCTAGCGTGACATTTTTAGGACAATCGCTGAAAGTTAATGTTTCAGAGGAAATGCTTGGTCGCATTCTTAACGGCGCAGGAAAACCAATTGATGGTGGTCCTGGCATTATTCCAGAAAAAAAGCTGGACATTATTGGCGCTGCAATCAATCCGTATAGCAGAGAACAGCCAAGCGACTTTATTCAAACAGGAGTTAGCACTATTGACGCAACAAACACGCTTGTTCGTGGACAAAAACTTCCTATCTTTTCAGGAAGTGGATTGCCCCATAGCGAAATCGCATTGCAAATCGCACGTCAGGCAAAGGTTGTCGGACAAAAAGAAAACTTCGTTGTTGTGTTTGCAGCAATGGGTATCACCAATGAAGAAGCACAATACTTCATGAAAGGATTTGAAGAAACTGGCGCTCTCGATAGAAGCGTTGTGTTTTTGAATCTTGCAGACGATCCCGCTGTTGAACGACTTGTTACTCCACGAATGGCATTGACGACTGCAGAATATCTCGCCTTTGAAAAAGACATGCACGTTCTTGTTATCTTAACAGACATGACGAACTACTGCGAGAGCTTGCGAGAAATCGGCGCTGCTCGTGAAGAAGTTCCAGGACGACGAGGATATCCAGGATACATGTACACAGACCTTGCAACGATTTACGAACGCGCAGGCATGATCAAAGGGAAAAAAGGATCTGTCACGCAGATTCCTATCTTGACTATGGTTGGAGATGACATTACACATCCAATTCCAGATTTGACAGGATACATTACAGAAGGACAGATTGTTCTTTCTCGAGAACTCCATCGAAAAGGGGTGTATCCTCCAGTGGACGTTCTCCCGAGTTTATCTCGATTGATGAACCTTGGAGTAGGAGAAGGAAAGACTCGCGATGATCATAAAGGAGTTTCTGATCAGTTGTACGCATGTTACGCAGAAGGACGAGACCTTCGCGGACTTGTCGCAATTGTTGGTGAAGAAGCATTAAGCCAGCGTGATCTTCGTTTGTTGAAATTCGCAGCAGCGTTTGAAGATCAATTTGTCCGACAACGCCGTGATGAAGATCGAAGTATTTCAGAGACACTTGACTTAGGGTGGCACCTCTTTGGCGCTATTCCTTCGAATGAGTTAACACGACTTAGCGGAAAGCTCAAAGAAAAGTTTTACAAAGCAAAAAAAGAATAAATTGATGTGAAAGTATGGCAGAGAACATTAAACCAACCCGAAGCGAGCTGATGAAGCTTAAGAATCGCATTAAACTCGCGAAATCTGGTTACAATCTTTTGAAGAAAAAAAGAGATGGTCTTATTTTAGAGTTTTTTGAAATCTTGAAGCGCGCGAAAACTGTTCGACAGGAATTGACAGAAGAGTATAAGAAAGCGCTTTACACGGTGAATATTGCGCGAACCATTGAGGGCGATGTTCAAGTGAGTTCTCTCGCGCTTGCTGTTCGTGACGCACCTTCAATCACTATGCATTCTCGCAACATTATGGGTGTTGTTGTTCCGAAAATAACTACTTCGCACAAGGAAAAAGGCGCTGATAGAGGGTATGGAACTATCGCAAGCTCTGCTGTTATTGATGAGGCTTCTGTCTCTTTTGAAAAAGTTGTTCGCAAAATCATTGAAGCCGCTGAAGTTGAAACAGGGATTAAGAAGTTGTTGACTGAAATCGAAAAAACCAAACGTCGTGTTAACGCTTTAGAGTTTGAAATTATTCCACGACTTGATGTGCAGCGAAAGTTCATTCAAATGCGCCTTGATGAAATGGATCGAGAGAATGTGTTTAGGATGAAGAGGATTAAGAAGTAAGAAATTAAAATAGGGGTTTTCTATACTGTGTACCCGCCGTCTACTACGATCGTTTGTCCTGTAATTCCATCATTTCTTATTAAAAAGATAACCGCATCTGCGATTTCTACAGGTCTAACAAGTCTTCCCATTGGTGTATTAGTGATGATGGTATCAATAAAGGTTTGAGATAGGCTATTTCTTAATAATGGCGTTTCTGTGTATCCTGGTGCTACAGCATTCACTTCAATTTTTCCTTTTAGCTTTTTTGCGAATGCTCTCGTATATGCTCCAACCTCTGCTTTGACTCCACTTGCTAAAATTGAATTTGAATCTGCATCAAGTTCATAAATGGAAGAAATATTTATGATCTTTCCACTTTCCATCATTTCTGAAGCTAAAGAAGTGCATAAAAAATAGCCGTACCCATTGACTTTGTGAATTGCAGAATAACTTTCATAATCTGACTTATCTGGAAGATAAATCCCTGCATTGTTTATGAGAATATCTAATCTCCCTTGTTGTTTTTTAATAATCTTAAATATTTTTCTAACTTCTTCTTCTGAAGAAACATCGCCATGAAGATATAATGCCTTTAATCCATGTTGCTCAAGTTCTGTTTGGAGCTTAATTCCTTCATCTTTGGAATTATGAGAATTAAAATAGACAAGAGCGCCAAGGCTACATAGTTTTTCTCCAACAGTTCTACCAATTCCTCTTGTCGAACCAGTAACGAATGCAACTTTACCTTTTATTTCCATGATAAAGAAGAAAATTAAGCAGCTCTTTCTAATTCAAAATTTTTTTCTCTTACTCCTCTTATTTTTCCATCAGGAAGAATAGTGATGTATCCTTGTTCTCTTATAATAATATCGTGATTAGATCCAAGGACTGGAACATATTTTGCGAAGTCCTCTACGAATATATTTCCAACTCTTTCTTCGAGCTCCTTTTTTCTCTGTTCAATTGCTTCTTGTACATCATTTCTTTCTCTTGCGTTTGCTCTTCCTATCCATTGGATTGGTCGTATCAATACTTTGGAATTTGTTTGATATGCAATGTCTGCAATGCCAGAAAGTTCATCAAGAGAATCTTCTGATACAGTTGCACTGATTTCAACAGCAACATCCAATTCGCAAACATAATCAATTGCTTCTCTTGCCATATTCCAAGAACCAACACCACGCTTTTGATTATGAAAAGAAGGAGTTGCACTGTCAAGACTAATCTGAACTCGTTCTAAAGAAGGAATAAGTCCTTTGTATACGTGATCTCGTAGGTGAAACCCATTCGTGAGAATACTTGTTCTTAATCCAGATGCAAGTGCATAACGAACAATATCTGGTGCGTCTTTTCGTGCAGTAACTTCGCCACCAGTAAAAAGAACACTTTCTGCACCATACATTTTACTCATATCAATAACACGTTGCCATTTGGATTGATCTAACTCCCCAGACATTCGTGTTCCTGATTCATTAAAACAATAATTACATCGAAGATTACATGCTCTCGTTAACTCCGCGTTTAAATGAACTATTCTTTTAGGAGTATATGTTTCTGTTTGAAGCACCATAGTGATAAGTATGATTATAATAAATATAAAATCTTCTTCTCAAAAATCCACAAAAACGATAAATATATATAGAAAAATATCATTTCTATGAGAAAATGACAGATCTTAATCTCAAAGATAGGAAAATACTTTACGAGTTGGAAAAAAATGCACGGCAATCTGATGCAGAAATAGCGAAACATGTTGGTTTGAGTAGAGATTCTGTCCGCTATCGAATAAACAGGATGTGCACTGAAGGTCATATTCACTATTTTATGACTCTTTTGAATTCAATGAAATTAGGTTATGACTGGTATCGAACATTCTTCAAGCTCCGAAATATATCTGTGGCAAAAGAAGAGGAGATTATAGCATACTTGAAAGAAAAAGTAAGCTGGATAACGAAAGTTGAAGGAATTTGGGATATTAACACAGGTATTTTTGTCAAAAATGTCTATGAGTATAGGGATTTTATCGATGCTTTTCTTCTTAAATTTAGTTTTTATATTGAAAAATATGATGTTTCCATTGTTACAAGAATGTGGATATATCACAAAGAATTCCTCCTTCAGAAAAAAAGCGGCACCATCAAGCCATTACTCATGGGATTTGATGAACATAAAACATATGGATTTAAAATCATTGATGAAATGGATTATAAAATTCTCAAAACTATTCTTAAAGATGCCCGAATGAAGTCTATAGACATAGCCAGAAAAATAGGAACTACAGAAATTGTCGTACGCTATAGGATAAAGAAACTTATAGAAAAAGGAATAATTATTGGCTTTAAACCATTTTTGAACATTCATAAGTTAGGATATCTCTATTTTAAGCTTCATCTCACCTTACAAAATATAACGCCAGAAAAAAAGAGAAGAATCTTCTCTTACATCCATCAGCACCCAAACACTGTCCATACAACAGAACTTGTCGGTGGTGCTGATCTTGAGACAGAATTTCAAGTGAAAAGCAATGATGAATTTTATGCCCATATTCAAGAGTTGAGACTCAAATTTAGTGATATTATTCGAGATTATCAATTTATGCAATATACACAAGAGTATAAATTCACGTATCTTCCGGAAGTATTTGCTTCTTCTTAATTTCATCTTTAGCACAGGACATTTTTCTTTGTCGTGTGCTCTTATTCTCAGTAAAGTTGTTCCACAGCCCACACTGGACACGCTGCTGTGAGGTATATAAGTTTACATCATTCTTGGATTCATTATGGATAAAAAAATACATGTGTTGGGTAAGGATATCACTCTTTCTTTACAAAAAGAAGATTATATCTCCATTACAGATATTGCAAGATACAAAGATGCTGATAGAACTGATTATATTATACAAAATTGGCTTAGAAATAGAAATACTATTGAGTTTCTTGGTCTTTGGGAATCCATAAACAATCCTTGTTTTAATCCCATCGAATTCGATGGGTTTAGAAAGCAAGCAGGACTCAATAGCTTTATCCTTACTGCAAAACAATGGATAGACAAAACAAAAGCAACAGGAATACTCTCTAAATCCGGAAGATATGGTGGCACGTATGCGCATAAAGATATTGCCTTTGAGTTTGCATCATGGATTTCTGTTGAATTCAAGCTTTATCTTATTAAAGAATTTCAACGTCTCAAAGAAGAAGAGAACGAAAGAAAACAATTAGGCTGGGACATTAAACGGAATCTTGCAAAAATAAACTATCGAATCCACACCGATGCTATTCAGAAACATCTTGTCCCAGAAACAATCTCTCGAAGCGAAGAAAACCTTATTTACGCGACAGAAGCTGATATACTTAATCTCGCACTTTTTGGTTTTACAGCCAAAGAATGGAGAGAGAAAAATCCTGCTCTTGATGGGAATATTCGAGATTACGCTGACGTCTCTCAACTCGTTTGCTTGTCTAACTTGGAAAACTTGAACGCATTATTCATCAAAGAAGGACTAGAAAAAGCAAAACGCCTGGAAAAATTAAACACAATCGCGATAGAACAAATGATTCTTTTAACAGAAAGAACTGTGAAAAGATTAGATAAACCAAGGCAGTAGCCTTTAGAATTCATCCAACCTTTTGATATTCTGATGATAGACTAATGTACTATTTCCGCCTGCACCAACAACTCTCTTTAAGGAAACAAACCCTCCAAACCCAAGTGTTTGCACTTTTCGCACAAATGTTTTGTAGGATTGCGTTCCTCCTGTATCTTCGTATTTCTTGAAGAGATCGCCAATTTTCATACCGCTGTTTGCTTTGATGAGTTCAAGCACTGCTCTGCAGTCTTCATCTAATTCCAGCGGTTCTTTATTATATCCTTCTGCGCCTTTGTCCAGTACATTGGTGACATGAGTTGCAGTAATGATTCGCGAACTTACTTCTTCTGCAGCTTCTGCGCTCTGGCGCATCAAGTGCAAACCCGCACGAATATCTTTTTGCTGAATGGTGTGTTGTAAAATGACTTCAAATGCGTCCTCTTGCAGAACTCCTGGTTTGAACGCAAATCCTTTTCGCTGTTCGAGAATGTCTTTTATTTCTTGCGCATTATATTCTTTGAACTCTACCAATTCTGGTCTGAGTCTTGAACGAATCCGTTCGTCCAATCCTGTAAACCATTCTTTGTAATTGGAGATGAGAATTACTGTTTTTTTGAACACATTTTCTAAAAGCGTGTAAAGAAAATCAAAGTCTTCTAGTTTATCCACTTCATCAAAACAAAACGCGACACAGTTTTTGTTAAAGGTGTTTTCGAGATCTTTGAAAATTTCATGCGTTTTTTTATTTTGATAGAACTTGTAGTTCACTGCTTCGCAGAGGGCGATCGCGATTTTGTAGGTGCTGTTATTTTGCCAGCAGTTGACATAGACGGGAAGAATTTCTTCATGCTGCTCTTCAAGTTCTCTGAAGACATGGAGCACTGCGAGTGTTTTTCCAATTCCTGGCTTGCCATGGAGCATGATGTTCTTTCCTGTTCGCTCGCTGAATAATGGTCTGATTGAGTTTGCGATGGTAAATTGCTCATTCTCTCGATGGAGGAGAAGTTTTGGTTGAAATGAAAAGTCTAACGCAAGCTCGTTAAGGAAAATACTCTCTCCTGATTTTAGCATTGTATCAAATAAACCCATGGAAAAAAGAAGATTTTTGTGCTTTATATGCGTTTTCTTTATGTTTTTACCTGGACTCTACTCAATACATAATAACTCAGAGTAAACTAAATAAAGGTATCATGTATACTTAATTATATGAAAAAGTATTTACAAAGCAACATCATTATATGGTCAATAACCCTGCTAAGCTCACTTATTTTGTTGTTCTTACCATTGAAACTATTATTTTATCTTTTAATATTTCTTATGATCTCTTGGGGACTAGCTTCAGGCAATGCATTTGTTAAAGCAATTAAAAGTAAAAATCGTTTAGAGATGAAGTTTGTTTTTAGCCCACTCTCCTCATTGATTCCTACTTTTTTATATATTTTTTTAGGTTCAGCTAAATTGAGTCTTATATTGTGGATCACAATTCTCGTAGCTGTCGTTGAAATAATCTCTTCTCTTTACTATGTTTTATATAAAAAGTTAGATTGAGTATTATCCAAGCCCTACATTATCCTAGCGCCGCAATTCGCGCAGAACCTATGATGCGGTTGTTTTGGCGCGCCACAGCTATGACAATATCTTCCTTGATTATGCTGTGGATGCACTGCTCTGTGCTGCACTTGCGCTCGTTGCGGGTGCGTATATTGTATTTGTTGACTTTGCCGATGTTGAGGGTGCGCTTGTCCTTGATGCTGTACTCTTTGCTGCTGTGCTGGATGCGCAGTTTGATGGTGCTGAATTTGCTGTGCTGCTTGTTGCGGTCTTTGCGCTGCTTTTTGCTGTATATACGGATTTTGCGCTTTGTTCAAATCAATAGGACCTTCTTCTTCATCTTTCGGAAATATCTTTGCTTTCAAATTATCATACGATAATTTACCAAGACCATAGAGCGTCATAAGACCACCAAGCGCGATAAATATCTTTAGCGTGTCATAGAAAAATATAGAAACTGCCATGACGATAAAACCAACGCCGATAAAGACCCATCCATTAATGTCTCCTATTGATTTCTTTGCCATTGCAGTTTATTCTAGAAATACAGATATATAAGTCTTTCCCGCTTTTACTTCTTCTCAAGAACTCGTTTTCCATTCATATAGGGCACAAGCACATCAGGAATCTTTACTGAGCCGTCTTTCTGCTGGAAGTTTTCTAGAATCGCAACTATTGCTCTGCTTGTCGCGACGCAGGTTGAATTTAATGTATGTGGAGGGTAGTTTTCTTCTTTTCCTCGCACGCGCATGCCTAATCGTCGTGCCTGATAATCCGTGCAGTTGCTTGCGGAAACTACTTCTCTGTATGCATTTTGCACGGGATACCATACTTCAATATCATATTTTTTTGCCGCAACTGTTCCAATATCTCCTGTACAGATGTTGACGATATGGAAATGGAATCCTAATGATTGGAAAAACTCTTTTGCATTCTCTAGAAGTTCTTCATGCAATTTCCAGCTTTCTTCTGGCTGGCAGATCACTATTTGCTCAATTTTGTTAAACTGATGGACTCGGAAGATTCCTTTCTGATCTTTTCCATGCGCTCCTGCTTCTTTTCGGAAACACGCGCTTATACCGACATGCTTCATCGGTAATTGTGTTGGTTCAAAGATTTCATTCTGGAACATGCCAATCATCGGATGCTCTGACGTTGCAATAAGATAGAGATCTTCCCCTTGAATTTTATACATCACATGCTCAAAATCCGCAATGTCTGTTACTCCTTCATAGACATCCCGATGCATCATAAATGGAGGATAGAGAAGGAGAAATCCTTTCTTGTCCATAAAATCCATTGCATATCGCTGAATTGCCATATCTAAAAGAACAAGGTCTCCTTTGAGGAAGTACTGTCTTGCTCCTGCGATTTTCGCTCCTCGTTCGAGATCTGCCCAGTTGTTTTCTGTCAGCAAATCTACATGGCTTTTCAGCGGGAATGCACTTGTTTGTTTTTTTCCAAATTCTCCTACTACGACATTCTTTGTGTCGTCTGCGCCGACGGGAACAGATTCATGTAGGAGATTTGGCAAACGTTTAAGATAATAATCTACTTCGTCTTTGATATGTTGTTGTTCTACTTCTTTTGTCTCGATTTGGAGCGGGATTTTTGCTGCTTCTGCCAACAGGGCAGCTGCATCTCCTCCTGCTTTCTTGATCTTTCCTACTTCTCTTGAAATCTCATTTCTCTTTGCTCGCAGCGCTTCTGTTTGTTTAAGACTTTCTAAGTAGGCTGCGTCTAATCCAATTACTTTTTCTAAGAAGACTGCTCTTTCTTTGTCATTTCTTTTTTCAAGGTCTGCCCGTACGACTTCAGGATTTTTTCGGATTAGTTGAATGTTGAGCATAGATGTTTAGAAAAGTTCAGGATATATAAAGATTTAGGAATACTTGGCGTTCGTTCTGTAGTTGCCTCTTCTCTTTCTTATGTCACATTTCGTTTCTTCTCTTTACCATTAAAAAATAAAAAAGATTGGGGATTCAAAAGCAGCGGAGTGAATCATGAAGTGTGATGATGTAAAGGTACATGACTGTGTAGGAAATTCTGGCAAAGGTTAATATAGAAGCATTTCTCAAATAGAATTATGACGCTTGTTCACAAGAAACCATTTCTGGAGCATCAAAAGAAATATCTTGCACTCATCAAGAAAGGGCGCGCATTCATTTATCCGACAGATACTATTTATGGCATTGGCTGTGACGCGACCAACACTCGCGCAGTCAAACATATTCGCATCTTGAAACAGCGGGAACACAAACCTTTTTCTGTTATTGCGCCTTCCAAACAATGGATTTTGAAAAATTGTGTTGTTAACGCTCGAGCGAAGAAGTGGTTGGGCAGATTGCCAGGGAAGTATACATTTATTTTGCATCTTAAAAATAAAAAAGCAGTTTCTCGTTCTGTCCATCTTGGAGATTATACAATTGGTGTACGCATTCCAAAACATTGGTTTGCGTCTGTTGTTGCTGCGTATGGAAAACCAATTGTCACGACGAGCGTGAATAGTAGTGGTGCGCCTTTTATGACTTCTTTTCATGATATTCCTTCGCAGATGCAGAAAAAGGTTGGATTTATTTTATACGAAGGAGTCAAGAAAGCACATCCTTCAACACTTGTTGATTTTGTTTCTGATCAGAATGGGAAAATTGTAAAAAGAAAGAAATAAAATTAAAGAAGAAAAAATTATTTTCTAATGTCCTGCGTGACCGCTACCGCCATGGCTTGCTCCGTGTTCTCCGTGGCTTTTTTTATGCGTCTCTACATAATCTTCAAGCATTCTATCTATTTCTGAATCATAGAAACCTTTGAAATTTGCAATTAATTGGTTTTTATTGCCTTGCTTTGCAAGCTCAGATTTCTTGTAGAAACGTCCAACATGGTTTCCATGTGCTTTTAATACTCCTTGGTAAAATTCTGGTTCTTGATCATGGGGTAATTCTTTGTTTAGTTTGTATTCTATCTTTCCAGTAATTTTTTGATGTGTTTCATTTCTGTGAATTATTCCAAACAATTCATACAAATTTCCTTCTCTAATTGTTTGATCTACCTTTCCTGCTAATTGTCCTTCTTGATTTAATCTTTCTAAGAGGCCTCGTACTTCATTATACACATAATGTCTGTCCTCTCCGTTTTCGCTGACCGGAATTCCGGTTTCTTTTCTATACTTAATTAACGCATCTACTAATGCTTCTTCTGCATCAAAGCGATTATCAAATTGCTTTCCTTTTAATGTTCCAAGACTAGAAATATATGCATCATTATGTACTTGCGTTACTTTTCGATGTTCTTCAGGATCAAATATTTCTTCAACTATTCGATCATACATTTCTTGATGTTCTTTGCCTACATCTTCATGTCTTTTTCTTTTAGTTCCATGTTTAGCGCCATGACCACCATGATCTCCATGCGCTGCTGGATGCCCACCTGACATATAATCACCTATTCTCGTTTCTAAATTCGTTCCTAAACTTCCTACCATTTTTCTCACGTTTGTTTTTTATATATCTTTCTATATGATATCTTTCTTCTATGACAATATTCTCTTATTTACTCCTATAAAGCAGTAGTTTCATTTAAAGTTTGTGTGTATTTTGGGACAAAAAAGTCATAGTTCTTATTAAAACAAATCACAAACTATAAAAGAGAGAGAAACCATAAAAATACAATGAACACAAAAGGGGCATTTGTCCTTAATCCTATTGATATGATTGCTGGCGTCGTCTTAGTTCTTGCCGGAGTTGCAACTATAGCAGGAAGTGTTAATCTTGGAAGTGTTTTAGCTGGTATTGGATTATTAATTGAAGCAATAAAAATACTTATGCAACAGGGGATCTAAAATGACGCTGATAAATCAAATTGTTGGTGGAGGAATAATTATTCTTAACATTATTCCATTTCTTTTGAAAAAACCAAAATATCTTCTTATTACCTCTATCGTTTCTCTTCTTATGCTGTTTATTTTAATAAATCTCAAGTAAGCTCTCCAAATCTTTATATATCACTCATCATTTTTCTTCTGCTCATGACCTTATCCACACTTCAAAAAGTCTTTCTCACGGAGAAAGAGCTCTTTCCCGCTATCCTTGGGCAGCAACATGTCAAAGAAGAACTGAAATCCGCGCTTCTTATGGGTAGAAACATCGTGATTCTTGGTCCGCCTGGTATTGGAAAAACCACGCTTGCGAAAAATGTTGCGGATGTTCTGCCTGATCTTGAAGTGAACGATTGCCTCTATCATTGTCTCCCAAAACAGCCACTCTGTCCAGCATGTCAGGAAGGCAAAAAAGTAAAGACAAAAATCGTTAAAGGAAGCGAACGCTTTATTCGCATCCAGGGAAGCCCTGACCTTACTGTTGAAGATCTTTTCGGCGATATTGATCCCCTTAAAGCATTGGAATTTGGGCCCATGAGTTTGCAGGCATTTACGCCAGGCAAAATTTTCAAAGCAAACAATGGTGTTTTGTTTTTTGATGAACTCAATAGGTGTCCTGAGAAATTACAAAACGCATTATTACAAGTGCTTCAAGAAAGAATTGTCACTATTGGAACATATGATATTGATTTCCCTGCGCAATTTATTTTTATCGCAACCATGAACCCGCAGGATACTAATACAGAACGGCTTAGTGATGTTTTGCTCGATCGCATGGATATGCTCACGATGACGTATCCAGAAACCGCTATCCTTGAGGAACAGATTGTTCTTGAAAAAGCGCACAAACTGATTGTCACATTTCCAACACCCCTTCTCAACTATCTTGTCCTTTTCGTTCGCGAGCTTCGCGACAATAAAAATCTTGAAAAAGTGCCGAGCGTTCGCGCAACCATTGGTATTTATGAACGCGCACAAAGCACTGCTCTTTTGCATCATCGCCAGGAGGTTTCTTTTGATGATGTGAAAAGCGTTATTCCTTCTGTTCTGAGTCATCGGATTAAATTAAAACCAAGCATTCGCTATCTTCAAACAACTGAAACTTTTCTTGAAAAAGAACTAGAAGAATTTACTGATCATGGTTTGGGAAAACAGGCATTAGAGCAGCGTTCTTTTGATGAAGAAAAGAATGATTCTCCCTGACAGAAAACAAGAAAAAAATACTGTTAAAGATTTTGATGAAGCAGAAGAACTTGGCGGCAAGCTTGCGTTTCAAAACGTTGAAGATAAGCTCATGCATTCTGTCATGGAAAATGACCAATCCATTATTGACAAAGCAAAAATAATTAAGGATTCTATGAATCAATCGCTTTTTTCTTTTACACCAGATCTCATGTTTGAAAAGCTGGTCAAGAATTATAAAACCGCAAAACAAATTTATGGGGAGAAACTTATTCGTCAGATGACTGGTTATGACGAGAAATATGTGGAGCAGAATGTTCGCATTCCAGAATTCCAACGACAACTGAAACAAAATATTCAAGAACAATTTGAAGAAATGCAAGAACAAGGTTTTGTGGATAAAAAAGGCATGTTTACTGAGAAAGGGGTTGAACTTGCTGCATTGCAATTGTATGTTGAAGAGATTGATCACTTGGAAGCGTATGGATTATTAGGGGAAAAACCTCTTGAGAAGCAGGCGCATTATGGCGCACCGCTCGATGTTCATGATTTTCACAAAGGTGACCGTTACAAAGACATTGCGCTTCGTCGGACCATTAAGACTGCGCTTCGACGAAAACATGCAACTCTTTCTGTGGAAGATCTGAAAATATTTACTCGTCAGGAAAAAGGAAAAGTTTCTTTGATTTATGGACTTGATTCTTCTGGCAGTATGAAAGGCGCAAAAATCGCCACCTGCAAAAAAGCTGGCGTCGCGCTTGCTTTCAAAGCATTACAGGAAAAAGACGAGGTTGGTCTTATTGTTTTTGGACAAACGATTCAGGCATCTGTTGCGCCCTGTTTTGATTTTGGATTGCTGCTCAAGGAAATGGTTCAAATCATGCCTTCAAAGGAGACTGATCTTGCAGGATGCATCATGCATTCGCTGACATTATTCCCTCCACATAATGGGACAAAGCATTTGCTTCTTTTGACTGACGCTGTGCCCACTGTTGGCTCTGATCCCATGCAGGCGACATTTGACGCTGTGGAGAAGGCTGTCGCTGGCGGGATTACTGTTTCGCTTATTGGGATTCAGCTTGATGCAGCTGGAAAACAATTTGCAGAGAAACTTGTCGCGCTTGGGAATGGGCGATTTTATCTTGTGGAAAATTTAGAAGATTTGGATAAAATTGTCTTGATGGATTATTATGGGTGTTAAGATCTTATGAGATGAACGAGTTGTCCCTCTCGCAAAAATGCGGGTTCTCTTTTTTGCAGTGCTTCTCGTTGTGCTGGCGTTATAAGGACAAGCATATCTTGCATGCCTAAAAGAACTATTTCTCTTCCTGTTGTTTGTAACGCTTCTCTTACTATTTCATGATTTTTTCCAAAACAAATTCTATTTTGCGCATCTATTTCGAATGCCTGCGTACTACAATAAATATTCTCTTGTATTCTTTCTGGTTCAGGTCTTCTTCCTAGTTCTTCTCTTCTTCTGATATCTCCCATCATCATGTCAAGATTGGTATATAATGTTGTGTACTCTCTCTTTTGTCCGTCTTCAGAATATTGCCAATGTCTTGTTTGTATCTTTTTTGCTTCATCTGCTGGATCCAAAAGAAGTTTTGCATCAAGCAATGTGCTTTTATAAATAATATCAGGAACAGTTGGATCTTCTTGTTTTATTTTATCAATAAACTCTCTTATTCTTTTTCTTTGCGACGTTTGTTCTCGACTTACATACAGCCACTGTCCGCGATATTGAACGCCATATTCACTTATTTGCACGTCAGGATCTGCAATTATCGTTGCACGGACTTTTTGTTCAAGCCCACGCGCGATGTCTACAGGTATTGCTATTCTTCCTCTTGGATCTACTTTGAGTGTGTATGTTCCTGTAAAATTATATTGTGTTGCAAGGGGGATGGTCATTTTTATTTTGCTCTTGCTTCTGTTTGAAATGGAAATCCTTTGTATACTTCATATCTTTTCATATCAAGTCTTTCTAATGGAGAATTCACTGCATTACAAATTGCGCCATATAATTTTTGTATATCTCTACGCCATCCTTTTATCCTTACTTCCTGGCGTGCTTCATGGATAATATGGCTTCTCTCTCCACCTACTGCATCATCTGCGTAATTTCTTAGCGCTTCAACTCCGAAATCAATTCTTATATTATTTCTTTCTAATGGTCTTTTTGGAACACCATACGTAAAAATTCTTCTTCCTTGGTCATCAACAATAAACTCATTGACATAGCCCCACGTTTTCCCTTCTTTTCGTAATCGCTTTCCGAAGAGTGCTCTATAATTCTCTTCTCCATAAAACTTTCCATTTTTTGTCCGCTCGATAAGTTCTTTCACTTCACTCTCTGTTCTTACAACATTCATGACGCCGAGAACATCGCTTACTCGGCAGCGCATTAGAACATACTCAAGAGGATCAACTCCTTCTCGTCCTATATGAAGTTCTTCTTGCTCTGCAAATGGGGTTCGCAAGCCATGCGCATGCATTGCTCCAAAATTTTCGATAATTCTTTCTGCAGTTTTTCTGTCATCCTTATTTCCATTCTCTAATTCTTTTAATCCTTCTGCTATCTTTTTATCTCGTTCCTTTCTATTTTCATGACCATCAAGATATGCCTGCATAATTCTCCATTCTTGTATTCCTTCACAGACATATCGCGCAAACTTTCTTCCCATACGTGTAGGGTCTTTGATTCTACTTACTTGGAACACGATTGGATATGAAGGTATATCCGTAATTCTCAGTGTTCCATGTCTCATTCCTAAGTAAACGGATCTGTTTAAGGTTATCCCTGTTTCTCTCCTATCAAAATCAATAATTTTTCTTAATGCTTCTACTGTTTCTGGTGGTAGATTGCTTGCCCTGATAAATCTTTGAGCATGACTTGTAAATCCTTCATGAAATGCTCCATATGTGGTAAACATATGTGTATCGATAGGTTTTACTGCTTCTGCTTTTCGCATTTCTCTGTCGAAAAATGCTTGAGTTGCATACAAGTCCTCAAGTCCTTCTTCAATCCACGCATTTACATTTCTTAGAATTTCTTCTTCTGCAGCTCTTCGTTCAGTTTCTGCTTCTCTTCTATTTTTTCTTCCTCCTTTATCAAGAAAAACATCATCTATAGAAATCACTCTTCCATTTTCTAAATATCCTCGAACAATCGGTTCCACAAGGTTATAAAGCATCCAACTGATCTCTGTTGGGCCTTCAAGTAAATCATCGACAGTGTTTGCAACCATTTGGAGTACCTTAAATTTTATATAATATTCTCTTAAAGAAGCCTTTTTTCGTTTAAAAACCTTATGCCATTTTTTCTGTTTTTATTGTGTTGTTCTCTTAAATGTGTCAGGAAGTGGCTGTTTTTTCTTCACAGGTTATATAAACCAGTTCTGCTGTTTTTGTTGCATGAAAGTCCTTGTTTTCGCTGACATGCATGGCAGTGACGCCGCATTCAAGAAGATAGAAACTAAAGCAAAGTCCGCTGGCTTGCTTGTCTGTTTAGGAGATTTTACTATTTTTGGACAACGGCAACAGAAAATATTGAAGAAACTCGATGATCTCGGGACTCTTTGTCTCGTGATTCATGGCAATCATGAATCTTCTTCCGACGTTGCTGCTGACTGCCAGAAACTGAAGTTAAAGAACGTTCTTTTTGTGCACAAAAAAGTATTGCGCGTTGGGCACTTGATCTTTATGGGCTATGGCGGCGATGGATTTAGTTTGCGGGACAAAGATTTTGAGAACATTTACGCTCCTCGGTTTGTTCAAGGTTTGAAGAAATATAAAGATGTTATTATGAAGGAAGGAAAAAAAGATCCGAAGACCATCTTGTTATTGCATGGGCCGCCATATGGTTCAAAAGTCGATACAATAGGTGATCAACATTGCGGCAATAAAAGTTTTCGTGACTTTTATTTGAAACACAAAATTGATTATGTGTTTTCTGGGCACATTCATGAATCTGCTGGCGCAGTGGAGCATATTAAGAACACAACCTTATTGAATCCAGGACCGTTTGGGGTTTTGCTCGAGATGTAGTTATACTTTCACTTTAATCGCACTCAATGGAATAAACTTTTCTTCTTGAGAAACTTCTTCTTGCTCACTGTATTCTGTGACTAACTTATCTAATTCAGGATTTGCAGGGATTTCCGCTTCTTTCGCAAACTGTGCAATATATTCTTGCTTGAGTTTTTCAAAATCAATAAATCTAGGAGCTGAATCTTCTTTTGTCATCAAAACTACTCTTGACGCTTCTTGCTCCGCGCTGATTTTGTACTGGCAAAACTGTGCGATCTTTTCCGCAAACGCCTTGACTTCTTCATGATACGGCATATTCTGCATTTCTAATCGTTCTCTACTCGCGCCGACAAACATATACGCTTTCACTTCAATAAAATCAGGATTTGCTCTTGTGAACAGTTCTGCGTATTTTTCTGGTTCAATGTCGTTGAGTCCTTTGACGACTGTTAATCGCAATGTTGTGCGTGTTTTTCCTTTTAGGCTTTGCATAATATCCAAACTTTTCAGTAATCTTTGCCAGCTGTCTTTATGCATAGATCGTGTGATTTTATTTTGCAATTCTTCATTTGCCGCGTCTAACGAAATGTAGAGTTGGGTTGGAAGCTCAAGATTTTCTAGGACTTGCGGAAGCATGCCATTGGTGACGAGATAACTGCTCCATCCTCTTCTCTTAATGTCGCGGATGAGCTCGGAGAGATGTGGATAGTATGTCGCTTCGCCGTTTAACGAAATCGCGACGTGCATTGGCTCTTTTGATTCACTCATGCGCTCTTGATTTGTTTTTGGATTTCCTTTGAAGCCGGTGAGGAGTTTTCGTTGCGCTCTGATTGCAGATTCCATAACATCTTTTGGCTTGTCTATTTTGCCGAAGCTGGAGTTGTTCCGATCTCTCCAGCAATAGACACAATCCATATCACAGAAATTAATCGCAGGAGACATCTGGATGCAGCGGTGGGAGTTGATACCATAGAAAACTCCTTTGTAGCACATGCCTTCATCTTGGAGCGCTTTCTTTGTCCAGCCACAGATTTTGACCGCAGAGTGTTCTCCGACAAAGAGGTACTGCTGCTTTTCCATGAGTTTTTTGTAGGCTGGATTCATGATCAAGAAGTAATCAGGGCTGTTTTAAAAGGTTTTGGAGAATATTTTATTGTTTTGCTTGAATTATTTTCTCTTCTTTTTCTTCTTCATTAAAATGTCATTTCCTGATCACAAAGGTATTTTAACTCAGAACGAATATTATCATAATTCTTTGTCTTGATAATAAGAAGAATGAGATGAATCTCCCGCGTTTTCATTTTTTGCACCACTTCGCTTAGAAATCGAGTAAACACTCTTTCATCATTATATATCAGCATCGATGTTATTGAGTCAACAAACAACACTGTTTTCTTTGGAACGATTATTTTATTTAACAAGATTGAAATTTCTGTTAAACTCTGGATGCTGTTCATGTGTGTTACGAATTTTGTATCTTTCACATTCAGATGCTGACTTCTGCAAATCATGTCAATGATGTGGATATTGTTCATTTCAATCTTTTTTTCTTCATACATACTTATTAAATCTTTA
The DNA here is from genome assembly GCA_016214075.1 of Candidatus Woesearchaeota archaeon. Taxonomy (NCBI): domain Archaea; kingdom Nanobdellati; phylum Candidatus Woesearchaeota; species Candidatus Woesearchaeota archaeon. The sequence continues at coordinate 12,907 of JACRPI010000036.1, read as the reverse complement.
CACGGTCTTCCTCCGGAAAGTGTTATCACTTTAAAGCCTCTGTCTGTGAGATTTTTGATCAGAATCAACTGTGCTTCGAGTGAATTTTCAGGAGGAACCTGAAGTAAGAGAGAAGTTATTTTATCTTTTCTCGGAAAAGCATCAATAGTTTGCTCAAAATTTTTAAGGGCTTTCATGGTACTTCTTTCACTCAAAATTCTTCATGAGTCAAAGAATGTTAGAACTTTATTCTATAAAAACTTTTGTGCCCCCCCCCAGTGAAGAATAGCACTGAACAAATTTTTCTCTTTTTGTCCTTTTTCAGGGGGTCAGTCCAAAGTCTTATTTTAAGGTATTCAAAACCTTTATCACATAACCTTCTTCTTCATTTCTGCATTTTTCACTGTTATATTTACTCTCTTCATCCTCGTCTCTGGTAATTTTGCATGAAGAATCCATCTGTACGTCATCTTTTTGGCAGATGGAGGAAACGTGTCAAAATTCTTTTTCGCAACTTTGTTTTTGTTAAGTGCTTTCTTTAATTCATCTGGCATGTCTGGATTTTTTGGAATGCCTGCATCATGCGTTGGTCGCTGCAAGCCAAGTTTGTAGAATTTGAGCCCTTCTTCTGTCATCAGTCCTCTTTTTATGAGGTCTTTCGCATAGCTCAATGTGTTGTTACTCCATTTGCTTTTTTCATTTCGTCTTGCGAAATATCTGAGATACGTATTTTCATCCAATCGCTTGATTGTGGTGTCAATCCAACCAAAACAAATCGCTTCTTCCATTAATTCCCTGTGCGTTGGTGCAGGCTTTCCTGTATGCCTCTTATGGAGAATAGTCGCTACTTTCTTTTCTTTTGTGTGGTTTTCTTCTAACCATTTTCGAAAGTCGTTGCGGTGGAAGGCAGTTATTGACTTGTGTTCGTTGGTTTGTTTCATTGTACACTTATTCCTATTTTTTCACCAATCAAAATATGGCAATAATTCTTTTAGTCTCATTGTCTTCTTTTTGTTTAAAATATCCTATTTTACTCCCAACCTAAACATTTATTGTGAAATTTGGGTTTACTTCGGACCAAAGGTCCGTAGTATTACGAGCATAGCTCGAAATAATACCCCACAGCTTGCTGTGACCCAATTTCACAATTCCACAGACGCATCGAATCGCGAGCGGGCAATACCCCGCAGCTTGCTGCGATTGGGATGCCCTGCGAGCGGTGCGTCTGTGTTATCTTCGCAAAATCTTCTCTATCGTCTTTCCCTTTGCTAACTCATCAATAAGCTTATCCAAATAGCGGATCTCTTGCATAGTTGGATCTTTGATATCTTCTATTCTAACGCCGCAAATCACGCCTTTAATCAAAGCTCTCGAAGGATTCAGTTGAGGAGCTTGCACAATGAATATCTCAAAGTCTGTCTTTTTTTCTATATGCGCTTCTAACTCTTTCTGGTTATATCCTGTCAACCAACGAATTATTTCATCGACTTCTGTTTTCGTGCGTCCTTTTTTTTCTGCCTTAGTAACATAACAAGCGTAAACGTTTGCGAAGCTCATTGTATAAACGCGAGGTTTTGTTATTTTTGCATTATTCATATGATTCTGTTATTGATAAAAGATTTTTAAACTTTTCTCATCGCATTAAAGAAAATCTTCCTTCTATAATTTAAAATTGAATTTTTTATTGTGTATAACAACGGAATTTAACGAAGTTATTCTGCACTCGACAAACTCATTTGTCCAGTGCTTTTATTCTCGGTAAACGACACTAGAATTCTCCACTCGACACGCTGCTGTGAGGTATATAAGGAACTTTGGTTATAGATATCTTTACACCACAGGCATTGAGTTGAAAGACATGTGTAGCAATACACCAGCTCTGCACTGCTGAAATAAAAACCGAAAGGAAGGTGGAACTATGGAAACAAAAAAAGGACCAGTAAAGAAATTTAGAGCAGGCGCAGTCAGCGCAACTGTCTGGAACACTCCAGGCAAAGAGTTTGAAGGAAAGGAACCAACAACCTACAGCACTATTTCTTTGGAAAGAAGCTACAAAGATAAAGATGGCTCTTGGAAAACAACGAGCTCTCTTCGCTTAAATGACTTGCCAAAAGTCGCGGTCGTTGTCAACAAAGCGTATGAATTCCTTGTGCTCAACAAAGAAGGCGCTGAAGAAGGAGAAGCTGCTTAAATCTTTTTTTATTTTTTATTTTTTTATTTCACAGTAGATGAAAGAACATATAAATTTGGAGGAGATACCTATGCGTAAACAAGAACAAGTATTTGAGGAAACAATGGAAGAACGATTCGATGAAGAACAATTTCGACAAGAAAAGCAAGACATTGAAGACGCCGCGCCTATCAAAAAAACAGGCAAGCAGATCACTATCAATGATCTTCCTGGCATTGGGCCAGCAACTGCTGAAAAATTAACAGCAGTCGGCTTTGGCACTGTGATGGCTATTGCTGTTGCGACGCCTGGAGAAATTGTCGAAGCAACAGGCATTTCTGAAGCAGGCGCGCGAAAAATTATCAACGCCGCACGCGACAATCTGGACATGGGCTTTGAAAGTGGGGATCAGGTTATGCTCAAACGAGAGCGTGTCCTTAAGATTTCCACAGGGCATAAAGGATTTGACGCAATGATGGCTGGTGGCTTTGAAACGGGCGCAATCACTGAAGTCTACGCGGAATTTGGCGCAGGAAAAACGCAAATTGGGCATATGCTCGCGGTCAATGCGCTCGCAGTTGAAGGAGAAGAAAATCCAGCAGTGTTTTACATTGACACAGAAAACACCTTTAGACCAGAACGAATCAAACAGCTCGCTGCTGCAAAGGGCATGGATGTTGACGCTGTGCTCAAAAAAATCAAAGTAGGTCGCGCATACAACTCTGACCATCAGATGCTCCTCGTTGATAAGATTGAAGAAATGATTACGCAGCAACATTTGAACGTCAAACTTATTGTTGTGGATTCACTTACTGCGCACTTTCGAGCGGAATTTGTTGGACGAGGAACGCTTGCTGATCGACAGCAGAAAATCAATAAGCATATGCACGCGCTCTTGAAACTTGCTGACACCTACAACATCTGTGTTTATGTAACGAACCAAGTCATGTCAAAGCCAGATCAGTTCTTTGGAGATCCAACGCAGGCAATTGGTGGACACATTGTGGGACACGCGAGCACGTTCAGGATCTACTTGCGCAAAGGCAAGAAAGGCAGCAGAGTTGCAAAACTTGTGGACAGTCCAAACTTGCCAGAAGCAGAAGTTGCATTCTATGTGACTGAAGGCGGATTGCAGGATGTTTAAGTGCGCTTTATTGCGCTTTTTTTCTTTTTTCGCGAAAGATTTAAATAGTTAATATATTATTACTATGTGTAAATAAATATTAACTCATGTGGCGCAACAAAAGCGTGCTTCCTTTGTGAGGGAGTACTATGCATGCTGGCACAAAAGCAATCCTTACCTTTTTGGTCAACAAAAGGTATATTGGAGGAAAACATTTTCCTTTGGATAAATTGTATACTTCAAGAACAAAGTATCTTTCCAAGAACGAACAGAAAGAATGTAAAGTGGAGTTATACAATCTTATTCGTCTTGGGTATATTATTCAATTAAAAAAACGAACTGGGAAAGGATCTGAGTGGCATGTTAGCTTAAATCCACACACTATTCAAGAAATATATGAGATGATTACATGAAAGGCGTATTTTGTGATGTGTACGGAGATACTATCGAAAATCAGGTTTTGGAGTATCTTCTTGAGAATCAGGATTTAGACGTTGCTGTTGGAGATATGGCATATGAACTTACCATTAGCAGACCAAAAGCATATCAAGTCATTGCTCTTTTTGAAGGAAAAAGATACGTTCAGAAATCACGGATTATTGGGAATACACAACTCTATAAATTGAATAAAGCTGATAAACATGTCCAGCTTTTTCTTCGTGACTTTAAAGAATGTTTGCGATTGGTTGTTGAAGAACATCAGACAAGTACTTTAATTCGTAGTGCTCGTGTTGGAGTTGCTTCGGTGAAACGAGTGAGGAGATAATATTCTATTATTTTCGGATTCTTTCTATTTAGTACCTATTTCAAATAGCTTAATTCTCTAGTTCTTCTTCACATATAGAGAGTAAGTTTTTTGCTTCTCGAATATCTAAATTTCCATTGTTTATCTCTATTTTTCCTGAATCTCTCCAATAATGTATGATTGGAACTATTTCTGGTGTGTCTCTTCTAAAAATGCTTATTCGTTCATACTCTCTTGCAGCATTTTCATATCCACTACAACTATAATCCCTCTGTTGATATCTAAAAATAGGAGAAATAACTAATTCCGTATCTCTTGGTGTACATGAACTAAGCAGAAGCCCAAGACCTGCTATTTTTATCACATTTCTTACATTATTTATCATATTCTATTGCCTCCTTTGTTATTACTTAGTGGAAACTTCTTAAACATATAAACACTAACTCTCCAAAATTGGAGTGGTTCTTCAGAACATTTAAATAATTAATAATACATCTTCTTATTATGGAGCAGGAAATCTTACAAGAAATGGGTTTTACTCAAGCAGAAGCAAAAATCTATCTCCTCTTATTACGACAGGGAGCAGTTAAAGTAGGATTTATTATAAAAAAAACAGGACTTCAAAGTTCAACAACACATAATACTCTTCATTCTTTGATTGAGAAAGGTCTTGTTACTTTTATATTCCAAGGAAAGATAAAAATATACCAAGCAGTTAGCCCAAAGCAACTTCTTGAACAATATCGTGAAAAGGAAAAAAAGCTTGAGGATATCCTGCCCCATCTGGAGTCCTTACAACGTTTTGCTGAGGAAAAGAAAGGTGCAGAAGTATATGAAGGAACAAAAGGAATTATAAGCATGCTGAGCGCGTTGATAGAAGATACAAAGCCTGGTGATGTTTATTATTTCTTTGCAATGGATGTTTCAGGCATGAACAGAGAAATCCAAACGTTCTTTATACGATATGACGCTAAGCGAAAAGCAAAAAAACTTGTGATAAAAGGACTTGCTAGAAAGGAACTCCGTTCTCTCTTTCAAAATAGAAAAAATCTTAAAATGAAATATCTTGATTTCCCTATTCCTTCTAATGTGAGTATTTGTAATAATAAAATGGCATTTATCACGTGGGGTGAAAAACCTACCGGTATTCTCATCCAATCCAAACAGCTTGTCGATAGTGAAAAAGCATTTTTTCATGAACTTTGGAAACAGGCAATTTAATACAAATTTTTTCTTCGAAAAACATATAAAGTAGGAAACTGCTATTTTTCCCATGGTCAATGAGCTCAAAAATCAAATAGAGGCATTATTATTTGCCTGCGGAAGAAAGATGACACTTGACGAATTAAAACTCCATCTTCCTGCTTCATCTGCCGCAATTAAAGAAGCAACTGCAGAGCTTCAAAAAGAATATACTGACCGCGAAAGCCCAGTCATGATTGTCCAAGAAGGGGATTCGTGGAAATTGACTACCAGAGAAAAATACCTTTCTATTGTTCGCAAAATCAATCCAAACACTGAACTTACGAAAACAATGATGGAAACGCTCGCAGTGATCGCGTGGAAACAGCCGATCACCCAAAGTGAAGTAATCGCGATTCGCACGAATAAAGCGTATGAACACATCGGTGAACTTGAAAAAATGGGTTTTCTTATCAAAGAAAAGTATGGTAGAACATTCATGCTCAAATTAACACAGAAATTTTTTGACTATTTTGACCTTCGCGACGCACAAGCCGCACGAGAAATGTTCGCGCATGTCAAGGAATCAGAAGAAACACAGCGTAAACTGGAAGAAGCGCGCGCAGCAGCAGACGCAGGCGCAGCTGAATCAAATCTCCTTGAAGTTATTTCTCCAGAAAAAAGTCCAGAAGATCTTGTTCCTGAAGTTGCAGAGCAAGCACAACAGAATGCAGGTGAAGTCCATCAGGAAGCAGTTGAGCAGGGTGTAGAGGAACAGGAACTTGATTCTGCAGTTGACCGCGAAGAAATGGTCGATGACGATGAAGTCAAACCAGAAGAAGCTTCTTTTGTCGCAAGCTATGAAAAAGACGCAGAAAAGACGCAAGAAAAAGATCCGCAACATAAACATAAGAAAAAACATTCACTGGAATAATTATGCCTCAAACATTTCTTCTTCAATGCCCGAACTGTAAGAATCGGATGAAATATCTTCCTTTGAAAGAAGGAACGCTTTTTGGCAAAAAGAAAAAATGCGTTTATTGTGGTAAGAATTTCAACGTTCGAGAACAGATTGTCCAATAGTAGTTTTACTCTTCTTTCAGAATTTCTTGCTCTTCTTCAAGTTTGTTTATAACACTTTTTTCCTGCTGTTGTGTCGCTTCTTCAATTTTCACTAAATAAGAAATGTCTCCAAACTGATCTTGCGCGCATTCTTCACAATAATAGTCATTCGTGCTTTTGATAGCGAATTTCGCTTCTTCTTCACAGATAAGACATTTTTTTACAGGCATTTTCTCCTTTTACGTCTTGATCTTTTTAAATTTTGTTGTATTTTCTTCTCTTTCTCGTCAGAAATAGGTTAATCTTTCTTTAATTGCTGTTGAAACCACGGAATTGTCTTCTTTAGTCCTTCATCCAAAGAAATCTGTGGCTGCCACTTGAGCAGGGTCTTTGCTTTTGTAATATCCGGACATCGCTGCTTTGGATCATCCTGCGGCAATGGTTGGAACGTGATTGTACTTCTACTTCCTGTAGACGCAATTATTTTCTTTGCAGCATCAATCATAGTGAACTCTTCAGGATTTCCTATATTCACTGGTTCGTTTATTGTTGAGATCAGGAGCGCGTAAATTCCTGCGATGAGGTCATCCACATAACTGAAACTTCTTGTTTGTGTTCCATCACCAAACACTGTTAATGGTTTTCCTTCGAGGGCTTGGCTGATAAATGCAGGAATAACTCTCCCATCATTTATTCGCATTCGTGGTCCATATGTATTGAAAATTCGCACTATTTTTGTATCCATCTTGTATTTTCTATGATATGCCATGACTAACGCTTCTGCATAGCGCTTTGCTTCATCATAACAACTTCGTGGTCCAGTGGAACTCACATTCCCCCAATATGTTTCTGGTTGTGGTGTTATTGCTGGATTCCCATACACTTCTGATGTTGATGCCTGCAAAAAGACTGCGTTCTTTTCCTTCGCGAGATCCAACGCATGCTGGGTTCCATATGCACCAACAAACAATGTTTCTATTGGAATCTTCTGATAATCAATAGGCGACGCTGGACTTGCAAAATTCAAAACGTAGTGGATTGGTTCATCAATTATTATTGGTTTTGTACAGTCGTGATTTATGAATTTGAAGTTTGAATTATTTTTCAGATGCGCAATATTTTCTGTATTGCCAGTAATACAATTGTCAACTGCTATAACATGGTGTCCTTTTTCAAGGAGAAATGTACACAAATGGCTTCCCAGAAATCCTGCTCCTCCTGTGACAAGGCATGTTTTCATTGTGTGCCTCGTTGTTCTTTAAACCATTGCGCTGTTTTTTGAATGCCTTCTTTAAGATTAACAGTTGCTTTCCAGCCTAAAACATTCTCCGCAGCACGACACTGTAATGCGCCACGAAATACTTCTCCCTGCTTTTTTTCTGCAAATACTGGCTTTTCATTGGTCGTCAAAACTTCCTGGACAATCGTGTGCAGTTCAAGCACTGAAACTTCTTTTTCTGTTCCGAGATTTAGGATTTTATTTTCTCCTGCTGTGAGCGCCTTGCTGTTTGCAGCAACAACATCTGCAACATAAACATAATCCCGTGTTTGTTGCCCATCACCAAATATTATTGCTCTTTTTCCGTTGAGCATATTGTCAATAAATATTGCAATGACTCCTGCTTCTCCTAGAGGGTTTTGTCTTGGACCATAGACATTTGCATATCGAAGAATGACATACGGCATTCCATACAAGCGATGGAAGAGCTGCACATACTGTTCTCCAATGTGCTTTGCGAGTCCATACGGAGACAGTGGTGTTGGATGTGTTTCCTCTGGTGTTGGCAGCACTGGCGCGTCGCCATACATTGCTCCTCCAGAGGAGATGAATATAAATTTTTTTACCTTTGCTTCTACTGCGCAAGAAAGGACATTAATTAATCCAAGGACATTTGTCTGCGCGTCATACATAGGATCTTCAATGGATTTTCGCACATTCATCTGCGCTGCATGATGATTCACGACATCAGGTTTTTCTTTTTCAAAAATAGTTTTTAATTCTAGCGAGGTGATATCGCATTTGTAAAATGTTGCTTTAAGGTTGATATTTTTTTCATCACCTGCTACTAAAGAGTCAACGATAACAACTGTGTGGCCTTCTTCTATATACTTATCAACGACCTGACTTCCAATAAACCCTGCACCGCCTGTGACGAGAATTTTCATTGTGGTTCCTCGCTGTTTCCTCTTCCTACTCCCACATATTTGAAGCCCATTCTTTTTACTTCTTCTTGATCGTAGATATTTCTTCCATCCACAATTGCTGGATTTTTCATTGTTTCTTTTATTTTACTGAGATCGAGATAGCGAAATTCATCCCATTCTGTGACGATGACCAAACATTCTGCATTTTTTACTGCATCGTACGCTGATTCTGTGTACTCTATTGTTGGAAAATATTTTTTCATTACATTCATTGCAATTGGATCGTATGCGTTGATTTTTGCTCCTGCATTGAGTAACTGCTGTATAATTGTTACAGATGGCGCATCTCGGATATCATCTGTTTTTGGTTTAAATGATAATCCCAACACTGCAATTGTTTTTCCTTTGGTATCTCCAATGAGTGTTTGTATTTTTGGAAGGAGTGATTGTTTTTGTTTGTTATTGACTTCATGCACTGCTTGCAGTAATGGAAAGTCGATTCCAGCTTCTTGTGCTGTATGCGTTAATGCTTGTACATCTTTTGGAAAACAACTTCCTCCATACCCTACTCCTGCTTGTAGGAATCTGGACCCTATTCTTTGGTCAAGACCAATACCTTTTGCAATCTCTTTGACATCTCCTCCTACTTTTTCGCAGAGCTGCGCGATTTGGTTCATGAAGGATATTTTTGTCGCGAGGAATGCGTTTGCCGCATACTTGATAATCTCTGAACTTTTTATGTCTGTAATGAATATTGGTTTTCCTGTTCGTTCTAATCCTTTGTAGAGTCTCGTCATAATTTCTTTTGCTCTGTCTGACTCTACTCCTATTACAATTCGATCAGGATTCATGAAATCATGAATTGCTTCTCCTTCTCGTAGGAATTCTGGATTTGAAACAAGATCAAATGGATGCTTTTCTTTTTGTTCTTGCATGATGATTGCACGAACTTGGTCTGCAGTTCCTACTGGCACTGTGCTTTTATCTACAATTACTTTGTAGCTCTTCATGTGTTTTCCAATGGTTGCCGCAACTTGGAAAACATAAGTCAGATTTGCTTTTCCATTTTCATCAGAAGGAGTTCCTACTGTAATGAAAATAACATCTGATTGCTGGATTGCTGCTGCTGCGTCTGTGGTGAAAGAAAGGCGTTTTTCTTGTACGTTCTTTGTTACTAATTCCTGCAATCCGGGTTCGTAGATAGGAAGAATGTTTTTCTGGAGGTTTGCGATTCGCTGTTGATCAATGTCCACGCAGGTGACCATGTTTCCCAAATTTGCGAGGCAGGTTCCTGTGACAAGACCAACATATCCTGACCCAAAAATAGCTATGTTCATGAGACGGAGAGGCTTTGGAGCATTTAAATAGGTTGTGCTCTTGGATTCTATAAGTTGTCTGGTTCTTTTCTACTCGGTTTTCTTTGATTTTACAAAACCTTTATAAATAAACCAGTTATCCACATATTCGTGAACGGCCATAGTGGTGTGGCTCTACCTGTTCCCATTTCGAACACAGCCGTCAAGAACACCCACGTTCCATGTTGTACTGCACTGTTGTGTGGGAACCATGGATAGCTGTTCCTTCTTTTTCATTATTCTCGATTGCTTTTTCAGTTGCTCTGTTTTTCCTGATTCGCCTTACTGCTTTTGAATTCCCCTGTATTTTTTGTTTTACATAAATAAAAAGAGATGAATTGTGTCAATTCTTTCGCCTTAGTCTGAGCAAAGCTCAGTCAACTTTGATCAGAGATCAAAGAATTGGAAGCGAGATCGGGTACGACCATTTCGAATCTTCGATTCGTAATGAATTGCAACACGTTCCAATCACTCACTTCGTTCGGTCGTACGCTTAACGTAACTCATCTACTTGCTTTGTAGGACTTTGCGGGTGCGTGTTTTTACTTGTGCCGTTGTTGTTGGCTTTCCATCATAAACAAATCTTTATCATCATGCACAAGTTTTTTATAGCGACGAGGTGCTCTTTCCATTCATGTATAAACGTATTATCCGTGGAATAAGCCTTTCTTTTGTTTTCATTATTCTTGGAAGTTTTCTTGCATATTTATTCAGGAAAATTCTTACCTCTTATCTCTCTGTTGCTGATTATGGACTTTTTTTCAGCGTTATTTCTTTTTACAGTTTTTTCATGCTCTTTATTGATTTAGGGTTAGAACCTGCTGCAACAAAACTCATTGTCCAATACCGCTTGCGAGGGCAGGAAGATAAGATTAGTTCCCTCTCCTTTTCAGTTTTTTGTTTTCAGTTTTCTCTCTCTCTTATTCTTTATCTCATTGTTTATTTTCTTAAAGACTTTTTAGCAGTTTCTTATTTTCATAACCCTATTGCAGCATCTGCACTTCAATTCCTGGGGATATGGTTTCTCACTGCACCATTTATTATTTTTATTGCAACACTTCTCCTTGGTTATTCTAGAACAACTTGGTATACTGCTCTCGATTTTTTCCGCATGCTTTTTCTCATTTTGATTTCGGTGTTTCTTTTTTCCCAGGGAAAAGAAATTTATGCTCCACTTTTTGCCTATCTTGCGATTAATATTCTTCTCTTTCTTTTGTACATCCCTTATGTACTTTCTTTTATTCCCTCTCTTTTCAAAAAACTTCAATTTAATGGCATTATCTTGAAAGATGTTTTTTATTATGGTTTTTTTATTGCTTTCACTAATTTTGGTTGGATTCTTATCTCACAAACAGATACGCTTGTACTCACTTATTTTCGTTCTTTAACAGAAGTTGGTTTGTATAATATTGCTTTACCTCTTTCTCTTCTTCTTCTTTTTCTTATGCGACCAATATCCATTGTGTTTGTTCCTATTGTCACAGAACTTATTACTGAAAAAAAACATAAAGAGCTTCAGGAAGCAATTACACTTGCTTATCAGTATACTTTTGTCTTTCTTCTTCCTTTTGTTCTTGCTTTTTTTGCATTTTCTGAGTACATTCTCTCTTTTTTATTCAGCTCTTCATATATCGACGCAAAATATGCATTAATTGTTTTATCTTTTGGAACATTATTCTATGCATTTTCTCAATTTAACAGTGTTATATTCACGGGTTTAGGAAAGGCACGGTATATGGCTAGTGTCGCTGCGTCTATTGCTCTCCTCAACCTTGTTCTTAATGTTCTTCTTGTTCCCTCTTTAGGAATTTTAGGTGCAGCACTTTCCACTTCACTCTCTTACATCTTTTTGTTCCTTATTTCCTGCTTTTATTTACGGCGATTTCTTCCTTTTGCATTTCCTTTCTCATCATGGATATATTCCTTACTCCTTTCTGGAGTCATTATTGCTCTTATCTTTTTATTGAAATTCCTTCTCCCATGGAACAACCTTTTTGAAGCAGTTCTTTGTGGATTTATTCTTATTTTTCTCTACTTTCCAGCTCTTTACTGTTTTCGTATTGTTGATTTTAAAAAACTCTATCATCTTTTCATGGAAAATGCTTTCAAATCATGATTACACAGAAAATGTTCCAAAATTAATGTAATTTCCTATAACTTTATTAAACAAAACGTTGTCCTGCACTGTTATGAATCCTCTTCAATCACTAATCAATACCAAAAACAACATTTGCACGATATGGAAAAATGAGCGTTCTTTCCAAGAGAAAGTAACTGTTCTTTTTGCGTTCATGACATTATTCATCAAATACACCTTTCTTGTAGTTATTTTGAAGAGAAAAATCCAAAAAGAAAAGTTGTTTGGGCAATTGATTTATTGTCTGGACTATGAAGTTCTTTTCTGGCTCTTTTATGAAATTTTTGTCAAGAAAGAATATCATTTTACCACAAAAAAAGAAGCGCCGTACATTATTGATTGTGGAAGTAACATTGGGATGAGCATTCTTTTCTTCAAAAAACAGTATCCTCACGCGAAAATTTTTGGTTTTGAGCCTGATACAGCAGCATTTACTATCCTTCAAAAAAATGTTCAGGAGAACAATTGGGATTCTGTGACTGTTCATAATCTTGCTCTCAGTAATGTGAAAGGAACCACGTCTTTCTATAGCGATGCAGAAGGAAAAGGAAACCTTGCAATGAGCATCATTAAGCGAACAGAAGACAACAAAATGCATGTCAAAGAAATTCCTGTTGCCACGGACAAACTTTCTTCTTATATTACTGCACCTGTTGATTTTCTCAAACTTGATGTCGAAGGCGCTGAAATTCTTGTCCTTGAAGATCTTGACGAAACTGGAAAGATTTCTTTGATTCACGAGATGTTCATTGAGTATCATTATAGTGAAAAGAATCCAAAGAATAAACTCTCCACTATTCTTGCTCTTCTAGAAAAAAACAGTTTGAACTATCATATTCAAGCTGATTTAGAACTTCCTTTTCAAAAGGGACATTGTCATCTCTTCGTCATCTGCATTTTTGCTCTCCATCTTATGAGATCAAGAAGCTTGTTCTGTCCTAAATGGAGATCAATCTCTGCTGCTTCAGCAGGAGTTTTCCCTTTGAGTTGTTGATGTGGATTAACAAAG
>JACRPI010000035.1 GCA_016214075.1 Candidatus Woesearchaeota archaeon | reverse complement strand
TTTTTCCTAACTTATTTTTTCTATAACCTTTTTTAGCAATATCACTGGATTTACAGTTCAAACATTGAATGTCCATAAAAATCACCAAAACAACCTAAGAATTAACTAATATATATAGATGACGCTAAATAGACAATGTCATTGTACAGAAAACTATATATAGCATCTTCATTCTACATTTTTATCTATTAGGAGGGATTTTTATGAAAACAAAAACAACATGTATTTCGATCTTTGTTCTTTTATTGCTCTTTGCGCAAACAGTCTTTGCCGCAAGCTGGCCGACGCAGAGCACTGGAACTGTTATTAGCAGTGGCCTGCCGTCTACGTATGAGCCAAGTGGCGCTGTTTGGCATCCTCGCTTAAACGCGCTTTTTGTGGTAAGTGATGATGATATGATTACTCGAATGGACATTGATGGAACAGATGTTACTTCTTGGACTTTGAGTGGTGATCTTGAAGGTCTCGCAATCGCAGATCCTTCTTCAAATTATATTTATGTTCTCAATGAATATCCTTACGCGATTTATGAATTTGATTTTACTACGGGGACAAAAACAAAATCATGGTCATTAACAGGTATTGTTCCTGCACCAGTTATTTCTACAAGTTATGGTCTTGAAGGACTAACCTATATTTCTTCAGAAGGATTGTTCGCAGTTGGTTCACAGGAAACGGGTATAATTTATTTCCTTTCTCTTGATACTTCTGTTAATGGAGGAACTGTTTCTGTTGTTCGATCTATGAAACCATATTCCGCAAGCATTTCCGATATGTACTTTGATCCAGAAACAGAAACATTATACGTTTTGTATGACGCAACCCTTGTGGAAATGGACACTTCTGGAAACATTATTGCAACATATACTGTTCCTGGAAGCGATCAGGAAGCAGTGACACTCGCAACATCATGCCCTTCAACAACAAGCACAATTATTATTGGATCTGATACGGGGCATACATTTACGAGTTATGCGGGATATCCAGTCACTTGTCCATCATCAGGATCAGGTGGTTCAGGATCTACGACAGCAGTTTGGCCTGCTTCATCTTCAGGAACAAATGTTGGCTCTGGATTATCCTCTTCTTTTGAACCAAGTGGTGTTGTTTGGAACTCAGCGAGCAACAAACTTGTTGTTGTTAATGATAATGGTGGCGTGAGTATCATGAACAGCGATGGAAGTTCTGTTACTTCTTTAACTCTCTCTGGAGATTTGGAAGGAGTTTCAGTTTCTGGCGCTTTCGCTGCATATATTTTGAATGAATATCCTTTCGCGATTTACGCGTTCAATACTGGAACAGGAACAAAAACCGCAACATTTGATTTGAGCAGTATAGGAATAACAACGCCAAGCACAACCAGTAACGGATTAGAAGGAATGGCCTACATTCCAGATGGTGCACATTCTTACGGAACAACAGCTTTAGGTGGTATTTTCGCAGTTGGTTCATCTGACGATGGCAGAATTTATTTTGTCAGTATTCCAACATCTTCAGGAACCGCAACGCTTCTTGGCTCGATCCAACCAGTAGCAGAAGCAATTACTGATATGTTCTATTCTTCTGAAACAGAACTTTTGTATGTTCTTTATGGAACAACACTTCGCGAAATGACTGTTGATGGGACTGTTGTCATGACATACACTTCTGTTCCTGGAACAGATCCAGAGGGATTTACTCTTGTTACAGATTGCGCAACTTCAACAGCGGATGCGTACATCGCAAATGATGAGGGAAATACAGTAATGAAATACACAGGATACCCAATTACTTGTTCTGTAGAACCAACGCCAGTTGATTTAGATGCTGATGACGATGGTTTATTAGACACAGAAGAAGCAACGTATGGAACAAATCCAAACCTTGTTGATACAGACGGCGATGGCTTAACTGATTACCAAGAGGTTATCACCTACGGAACAAGTGGAACAACTGCTGATACAGATGGAGATGGATTGTCAGACTATCAAGAGATTATTACTTATGGAACAGATGCACGTGATACTGATAGCGACAATGATAGTTTAACCGATTATCAAGAAGTTGTCACGTATGGGACAAATCCATTGAACGCAGATTCAGATAGTGGAAGTGTTGATGACGCGACAGAAATTGCTCGTGGAACCAATCCTCTGGATAGCACAGATGATGTTCCTGTTGTTATTGATCCAAACCAGATTTCATCGTACACAATTGATACTGCTAATGCGCTCGTCACTGTGTACTATGCAGATGGACATACTGGCACTATTAATCCGTTTACAGGAACTGATTCCATTTTAGTTGGATTGAATTATGACAACACCGTATTAGTCGTGACGAATGGAAAGCGTATGAAGACATACCAAAATGGTGTCGCAAAAGATAATGAGTATATCTCAAAATATACTCCTTCTGCAATGACGTTGACTATAACGCATGGGAGCAGTAGCGATACTGTCGCGCTCCAATACACGGTGCGAAGAAAAACAAGTACGATGTGGTTCACATTAACTGGAACAAACTTAGTGCGAAATTGAATTTTAGTTTTTTTCTTTTTTTATTCATTCTTTGCGCTAATTCATTTATAGCTGACGCACGAAATACTTGTAATCTTTTTATGGTGATTTCGTGTGTCCGCTAATAAGCGAACGAACATATGAAATTACGAAAATTTGGTTCGTTCGCTATACCGAAAAGTATATAAAAGGGCAGTTAATTCAGAGAGAAAGCGAGTAGAATCATATTATACATTGAGGGATGAATATGGAAGAAGGCGAAGTAGCAGGAGAAATCAAAGTTACACATGCAGGCGCTATGAAAAAAGGATCATTTATGATCATTGATGGTGTCGCTTGCAGAGTCACAGACACACAAACAAGCAAACCCGGAAAACACGGGCACGCAAAAGTGAGAATCACCGCAGTAGGAATTTTGGACGACAAACGACGTGAATACGTTGGTCCCGCGCATGATAACGTTAATGCTCCAATTATTGAGAAAAGAAGCGCGCAAGTGCTTTCTATCTCTGGCAGTAAAGCAAATGTTATGGACTCTGAATCCTTTGAAACATTTGATTTGGATATTCCTGAAGAACTCAAAACAGATGTTACAGAAAGCTGCAACGTCCTTTATTGGGTCATTACAGGAACAAAAGTTATGAAACAATTAAAATCTGAGTGATAAACAATGGTACGATTTCCAGAAGCAGAAGCACGGTTATTCCAGAACAAATTTGTCTGCAGAAATTGCAAGACAACTGTTCGCGCAATAAACATGAAGGTTTTGGCAGGTAAAATCTCTTGCAGAAAATGCAAAGGGAAAGTACTTCGGCCAAAGAGAAAGAAATAATTTCTCAAATAAGTAGTTTTATTAACTTCTTTCTTTCTAATTTTTATTGTGAAACAAAAAATAGTCTATACTTTGCTTGGGATATTTTTGTTCTTTTCTTTACTTGGCAGTATCATTTTTATTTTTTCCTTCTCCAGCGATGAGATCATAATGAATGAAGAACCAACTCCAGAAATACTTGGCACCAATACTCATGAAAATGAGGCCTTTCCTCCTATTTATGTCTCTATTTTTACACATAACGAAGAGCCAAATAGTGGTCAGTATCCAAATTTTGTAGAAGATGAAGATGCATTCTGGGAACAACGCAATGGTGTTGTTCAATTTGCGCAAATGCTTCATGAAGAGGGAGTTTCCTATAATTTTCAATCTGATTGGACTTTTTTGTTGGCTGCAACGCTTTATGATTCAGGAACTCCGTCTACACGTGGAAAAAATGTTCTTCGCTATCTCAAGGAAGATTTGGGTTTTGAAATTGACCCGCATGCGCACGAAACAAAATATAGTTACGCCGATGTTGCGTATTTGATTGAACAGCTGGGGGTTGAACCTTCTTTTGTTGTAGGAGGCTTTATTGCAGATCCTCCTGAAAAATCTAAACTGGAATATCTTTCGAAACCAATACAAGGAAGGCAGTATTCTTCTTATACATGGCAAGCGGAAATTCTTATGGGTGCTGGAACATCGCTTCATCTTAATGAAGAAGCTTTATGGGTCTCTGGCATATGGAAACCACAAAATAATGAACAATTTCACGTGCACGATGACGCAGCTTCTCTTGTCGTTGTTGGATCTTATACTTCGGAATGGAATGGGTTATATGAATTATTGGAACTTCAAAAGCAAGGTGTTCTTGAGCCTGGAAAGATTTATACTGCTTCTCTCTTTGCGAACCAAAAATATTTTGTCAATGAAACGTATATAGAAGAGTTTCGTCAACACATTCAGGATCTTGCTGATGAAACTGCTGCAGGACGAATTGAATGGGTTGGTTTTGGTGAGGTTTTTCAACTATGGTTTGATGAATATAATGCTGAGCCAAATCAACTCTTTTACACCGATGTTCATGCTGCTGAGTCAAGCACAGGAACAGAATCTTCTTCAGACAGCTGTGGGGATGGTATTTGTCAATCCATCGAAATGAGAATGGGTGTTTGTGCAGAAGATTGTACTTGATTAAGGAGTTGGTTCTTTCTTCTTCAACAAGCTCATAATAACTTCTTTAATCACGGGAATAAACGAGATCACAATAATTGCCATGATGACTATTGTGAAGTTCTCTTTCACCAGCTGAATGTTTCCAAAGAAATAGCCGCCAAAGAGGAATAAGACGCACCATAACAATGCGCCGACAATGTTGTACGCGACGAACTTGAGCCAATTCATCTTCGCAATGCCTGCGACAAACGGCGCGAAAGTTCTGATGATGGGCATAAATCGTGCTGCGATAATTGTTTTCGCGCCATGCTTTTCATAAAATTCTTCTGTGCGCATCAAATAGTCTTTGTTGAACAGCAATGATTTTTCTTTCTTGAATATTTTTGGACCAACATAATTGCCTATGGAGTAATTCACAAAATCACCAAGCACTGCCGCGATGAAGATTAACGCGAATAACACCGCAAGATTCAGCGATCCTAACGCAGCGAACGCTCCTGCCGCGAAAAGGAGAGAGTCTCCGGGGAGAAACGGCGTTATAATTAATCCTGTTTCGCAGAAAATGACGATGAAGATGATTGCGTAGGTCCACGTGTCATACGTTTGTATGACCCATTGGAGTGACGTGTCTAAATGAAGAATAACATTGATGAATGTGACGAAGAATGTTTGCAGGAATTCGAACATAAGGAAATGATGTTGTGAATTCCTTCATAAAGGTTTTTGTTTTCACAATCTTTATATTCTTCTTCAGAATAATAAACGATGAGGCGGGGATTTGAACCCCGAAAGGCTGTTACACCTTGTGGCTCGCTCATGCCTGTGTTGGACAACACAGGTTTTTGAGACCACTGCAATAACCATGTTATGCGACCTCACCAATATTTTTATCCTTTTTTTAGAAGAAGCATATTAAAGTAATTATCGACGAGTTTTCCGAAAATCTTACGGATAATCCGAAAAACTGTTTCATTTCTCAAGAAAATTTTCGGTAAAACTCATTCTATCCGAAAATCTTTCGATTTTGGCGAATGACATTTTGCACAGTAAACTTTTTCTTTAGTAGAAAGGTTTATATATAATCCGTTGTCTTATTTACGTAATGGAAATATTTGGTCTCACTATCACATGGACGTTTGACTTAATCTTGTTCATTCTTTTTTTACTTGCTTTGAGCATTACTGTATACATCAAAAGAAAAGAAATTGCGATTCAAAAAATTCTGCATCCATTCATCTACATCATTATGTACAGAACAAAACTTGGTCTTGCGTTGATGGACAAACTCGCGTCCAAATATCGCGGCGCTGTGCAATTGTTTGGCTACGTTTCTGTGGGTGTTGGTTTTCTTGGCATGTTGTATGTTTCTTTAGGCATTTTTATTTTTTTCATTAAACTCATTTTTCAACCTACTGTTGATACCAACGGTGTTTCTCTCGTGCTTCCTTTCACACACATTCCAGGGATTGGATACTTGAGTTTTACGCATTGGATTCTTGCTATTTTTATTCTCGCGATTGTGCATGAATTTTCTCATGGTGTTGTCGCGCGAAGTCATCACATTCCTGTGAAATCCAGCGGTTTTGCAGTCTTTGCATTACTTGCGCCAGTTATTCCTGCAGCGTTTGTTGAACCTGATGAAAAGAAATTAGGAAAAGCGCATGACATTGTGCAATATTCTGTTTTCGCAGCAGGACCAATGGCAAATCTTGTGCTTGCGTTTATTCTCCTGCTTGCTTTCCCTTATGTTGGAGACATGACAAACTCAACGCTTGCGCCATTTGAAGATAAGATCACACATCCTATTGGGTTTAGTTATGAAGTTCTTGAAAATGAAAGTTATCCCGCGTACACTTCTGCTGTTCCTCCCGCTATTTTGTCTTCTATCAACGGAAAAGCTGTTGACGATTACAGTCAGTTTATGAGTTATTCTTCCTGCCTTGTTCCTGATCAAGAAGTAACACTTGGCACAGATAAAGGAGAATATACCTTTACCGCTATCCCGCGATCAGATAATCCTGAAAAAGGATTCATGGGCATTAAACCCACACAAAATGAACGACGGATTAATACAGAATACGCGGGTATCGCAGGTGTTTATTACTGGTTCCGCGGCTTTATCAAGTGGTTATTCTTGCTGAATTTGTTTATTGGTCTCGCGAACTTGCTCCCTCTCGGTATTGTAGATGGGGGAAGAATGTTGCAAACTGCATTGCACAGTATGTTTGATGACAAGACCCGCGCGCAGAAACTCTGGGGCTTTATTAGCATGTTTTTCTTAGGGGGATTGTTGTTCGCTCTTGTCGTGAATTATCTCGGCAATCCGTTTGCTTTATTGTTTGGGTAATTCATGTGTGCTTGATTTCACGCCTATAAGAAACTTTATATAGTTTGTTTCTCTCTCTCTTTTAGAAATTACAAGTAATTACTTTTCAAAAAACTGGGGGCGATGACTTTGGTTAATAGAGCATATGGTTTTACAGTTCGTACGGATTGCACTTCTTTACCGGAGCTGCGGCATTTTTCACAACTTCAACCAGATACAGAGATGCTTGCATCTGTTTCTGAAACAATGGGTCATGACGCGCATGAAGAAATTCATGTCAAGCCATTAGGGACTGTTCTTGTTGAAGGACAAGATCGTGCTCTTACCTATGTAGTTGCAGTTCACAATACACTTCTTTCTGCTCTTTTTTATCGTGAGGATGGTTCTTTTGTTCGACCAGCACTTGGCGGTACGCGACTACTTCCTTATGCGGAGTTAGGAAATAAAGATTACACTCTTGACCTTGAAGATGTTTCAAATGGTGTTACAGGTATAAGGGATGTAAAAGAATTAGCACGTGGTATGTCCTTTAAGTGGGGTGCTTTCGATCTTCTTCTCATCCGCCGAGCGCTTACAGGAGATCATGTTACTGAAGCAGAACTTCTTGCATCTCGCATGGGTGGCGGAAAGTCAGGAAATTATGTTGATGGACTTTCTTCACTTGCTCTTGCATCTCCTGGACTTCTTGAGCGACTTTGCCCTATTCGTAAAGGAAGAACTTCAGAAGAATTAACTTCTTTTGAAAAAACACTTTACGGAAAAGATGTAGACGTTGTTGCAGCATTAGATGGAAGATATATTTTTGCTCCAGACATGTACACAGATACTGCTGTTATGGAATTTGTTCGTTCTGATCTTCTTGCAAGGGGAGTTCATGTTCCAGTTGCTTGTTTATCTGAACGAGTCGGAGGTTCTGGTGATCCTTCTATTGTTACTGCAGAAGGTGTTTATTACAGTATGCTTGGCGCAGCACAATCTGTTTGGAAAAAAGATCGTCTTCGACTAAAAACAATAGGGATACAAGGACTCGGAAAAGTAGGTTATCGGCTTCTTGAAAGGATATTAGAAGATGGCCATCATACAAAAATGCTTCATCTCGCAGACAGTTCTTCTACAGCTCTTGATAAAGCAAGAAAACTTCTTTTACGAAATGGAAAAGTTGAAGGAACTGATTATGTTCTTCACCAAATTACTTCTCCTGCGGATATACAATTGTTTTATACTTTAGGAATGGATGTCTTCTCACCAAACGCAGGTGGACAAATCCTTACTGAAGATTCTATTAAAACATTGCATGAGCATGGTTGTCGCGTTATTGTTGGCGGAGCAAACAACCAAAGACATCCACAACAACGGCAGGTTGTTGATGATTATATTGTTGCACATCAAATTGCGTATGGTCCGGACTACCTCGTTAATCTTGGAGGAATTCTAAACACTATTTACGAACGTGATGATGTAAAAGCATCATTAGGCGGTGTTTTTATTAGGGATAGGCCCCTACATGTTGTTCGATCTTTGAAATCACTTGTCGGAGAAGTTCTCCATAGAGCTAAAGAAACAGCAACTGCTCCACAACATGTTATTGATCAGATGGTTATGGAAGACCTTGCGCGTCATGCAATGTTCCAGCGTTATAGAGCAGAAGATATTACCACAAGAAAATATCTTTCTGTTTGATTTTTTCTTTTTTTCACAAGATTTTTTTTCTCTTTTAGTCTCAAAACGTAATAAACGCAGTCACCACAGCAGTCATAATCTTTAATGCGATAATGTACACTACTTCAGTACTCACGATAAATATGGGAATATACTTGACCCCTCCCCGAATATTCCCTTTCTCAATAATGGAGACGATCATCGAAGAAAAGAACGCAATCACTCCTAACGCAATTCTGCTGAACCAGACGAAATCCTCTTTATTGACATTAATATTTCCAATGTTGGAAAGTAAACCAGTTGTGCCTCCTGTTGCCGCTGTTGTGGCAAGCAGCGCCGCGACTTTACTAATAACAATCAGGAGGTTGTACGCAAGCGCGAAGAGCATTGGAGAAATAAAGATGACAATCGCGCCAATAAAAATCATGTACGTCAACACAGACGCAGTCATCTCATCCTTCAACGCTTTTGTTTTTTTGAGGTTTTCAACAACACGATCAATAATGTCCGCGACTTTTCCTCCGCTTTGAATTTCGCTGACAATCAATTCCATCGCTCGCTTGAGCATCGGCGAATTGTACTTGTTCGCAAACTCGTTGAGCGCAATATCCACATCTGTTCCTGTCATAACTTTTTTTGCCGCAAGCGCGATTTCATTCGCGAGAATGCCAAAACGGGGCTTGATCGCAACCCATAATGATTTTTCAAACGCAAGTCCTCCCTTGAGATTGGAGGAAACTTCCTGCAAAAAGTCAGGCAAGACATCTTCCATCTTTTTTGTTCTGTTAAATATCTTGATATCGAGATACATATACATGAAGAGCATGAATAACGCAATAAACGCGAGTGGAATTACTACCCAGATGAGGAATACATAAAGAAAGACAAGGATTCCTGTTTGCTCAGAAATTGTTCCCCAGAATCCGTAAAAATACACTAAAAACGTCAGGAGATAAGTGATGTAAAATAAGATACCAAAGAACCAATACGGCACTTCAACTATTCCTGCTTTGAGTAAATAATTTCGCAATTTTGGACGTATTCGTTCAGGGATAAACGCTTTTCCAAATTCGTTGATGTATAGGAGTTGTTTCATGAATCCCTCATAAGTTCACACTCAATCGCGATGCTTTGAACACAGAGACAAAAATAAGTTGGACAATCACCAACGCGCCTGTGACTACCAAAAATAAATTTCGTTCAATAGGAAGCCCTAAAAGACCGCCCACAACAACAAAAATTGCCATGCCAATAGAGGGAAGGACAATCGCGAGGAGCATGTAAAATAACGCAAGGGAGTTGAGCTTTTTCCCATATCGTTGGATTTCCGTGAGTTGTTCCGCGGTAATCTCGTCAATCGCGTTGCTTAATGGGATAGAAACGTCAATACCTACTTTGAGCGCAGTGCTGATTTGGAAGAGGATGCGCCTATATTTTTCGGATGGAGAATATTTGACTGCATTGTCTAATGCTTTCTCAATAGGAGTTCCAAGGTTAATATCTTCAACAATTTCTTTGAAATATTTGCTTGCGATGCCATAGCTTTGGGATCCTTCAATCAACGCGTTGAGGAGCGGTCTTCCGGAATGCACTTTGACGAGAAGGAATCTTCCTGCAAAAAGGACTTCCTGATCGAGTTCTCTTTTTCTCTTGTTGATGATGTTCTTTGGTGACATCATGAAAAAGAAAAAGTAGCCGATGCAGATGAAGGGGAGTAAAAGGAGAAGATATAAGAGAGAGATTCCCGCGATTTCAAAGAAGAAAAATAAAAGGATAAGTGTGCTGAGCGCGAACATCGCGGCAAGTTGGAGTGTCTTCTTGACAAACATGTCTGGTCGAAGTTTAATGTGCGCTTTTCGCAGCTCTTCTTTCAGATGCGGGAACGTGCTTGCAACCTGATGAATAATATCAACGATAGGGAGACACCTCTTTGGTTGTTTTTTGGAATGAAGCTATATATAAGTTTTGTTCAGAGACTTGGTTTTGAAACAAGATAAGATATAATGTTCCATAACCCGCCGCAGCTGGCGGCCTACGGTCAAAATTCTCTGAATTTTGTCCTACGCACCACCCCGAATGGGGCAACCCCCGGTGCGTCGGCGCCAGCGGCGGGTTTCTTTGATTCTTTTCGTTAAAGCAAAGAACAACATGGCGCAAACTGAGTGTAGAGGATTTTTCGGTTACGAAGTTCCGGAAAATCCTTTACGAATAGGACATTTTTCGAAGAAAAATGACCGTGTTTGCTGCCTTTGTTGTTGTTCTTTGCTTATTTATATGTTAGAAATCAAATTTCCTATTGTACTTAGAATAATTACTTCAACACCAATTTTCCCCTATAATACTTCGCCATCAGAACACCAATGTCATTGAGATTTCTAATATTATGATCGACCATCCATTTCAGAATACGCATTTTTTTGTGGAGGTCCTCTTCAATCATCTTCGGTGTCATTCCTGTAAATATTCTTAGCGTGTTTGGGATGACCTTCATCTGTCCCACTGTCTTTGTTGTATCATCTAATGGATCATACTGTCTGATAATGTTGGGCATTCCGTTTGGCAATAATTCCGCGAACTGCATACATCTTCTTTTGTTTGTTCTTCTGTTCCTGTTCTGGACAATAATTCCTGCCATCGCAGGCAAGACCAATTTAGGGATGTTAATGGGTGGATTTGTCAGTCGCGTGACTGTTTCTGACGCGTCATTCGCGTGAAACGTCGCGTAACAGCTGTGTCCTGTGTGGATCGCTTCAAACAATGTTTCCGCTTCTTTCTCTCGTCGGACTTCTCCCATAATAATTCTATCCGGTCTCATACGCAGGGAGTTGATGATGAGGTCTAACATCGTGACGCCGCCTTTTCCTTCTGGATTCGCGAGTCTTGTTTCTAACGGAACCCAATGAAGGGTGTTTGGAAGCTGCAATTCTCGCGTATCTTCAATACTGATGACTCGTTGATTTGGTGGAAGAAATGAAGAGATGACGTTGAGCATCGAGGTTTTTCCTGACCCTGTTCCTCCCGCGATGAGCAGCGAAAGCTCGTTTTGCATGCACATCCAGATTAACGCAGCTGTTTCAAAATCTATTGTCTTTGATTTGAGAAAGTCTGTAATTGTCCATGGTTCTGTCGCGAACTTTCTGATAGTAATGGTGTTTCCAAACGAAGAAATAGGTTCTAATGTCGCGTTGACTCGATCTCCTGTGAGCAGGTGCGCGTCCATAAGTGGACTTAACGTCGAAATTTCTTTATTGACATCTCTGCCAATCATCGTGGAGAAATGTCTGATTCGCGCTTCGCTTGGAATGATGACATTTGTTTTGAGCCACGCGAATTTTTTATGGTAAATCCAGACAGGTTCTTTCGCGCTGTTGACAACAATTTCTTCTATATTGCTATCTTTGAGGAGAATTTCTATATTTCCAAGACCAAGATTTTGTTCAATAACATAATTGATGAGCATGTCTTTTGTTTGCTCATCCGCGTTTGGAAAATATTTTTTGAGTAATTTGGTGAGCTCTTTTCTAAACTCAATCTTGATTGTCTCTACTCCTCCTGATTCGGAGAGTTCGACAACACCAACGCCAACTTCTGAAATAAATTCTTCCCTAATCTTTTCCAGAATAAGTTTTGTAGTCTTACTCATATTGGTAATATTGACAATATATCGTGGCACAACATCCTCTTCATATTGTACGATGGAAACTTCTACTAGAACATTATTCACATTCAGCTTATATGTATCTAATTGGACTTTCTCATCAGCCATTCAGTTTTCCTCGCTTTCTTACGCAGTGATCATTACATTTGTTATGTTACATCGGCAATGGTGGCGTGTCCATTGCTTTCTTTTGTTTGAGCTGAACAGGGATTTGCTGGTGCGCAGGCTCTGGCGCGGCTTGTATTCCTTTTTCTCTCTTGAAGAATCCAAAGATGCCTTTCTTTTTCGCAGGTTCCGCGCTTATAGGAGCAGGCGGTGCTTCAACTTTCTTTTCACTTTCTTCGGGCATTGATTCAAATTTTTGAGAACCATTCGTTGTTGCAAGTGTTCTTTCCATAGGAGGAAGCGCATCCATTGACCCAAACTCTGCGTCCATGCTTCCTGTTCCTATTCGCATCGATCCTTCTTCAATGAGTTGATGGAGCGCTAGCACTCTTTTGTAAATAATCGCTTTTTCGTACATAAATCCGTCAGGAAGTTCATTGTAGAGTTTGTTGATTGTCGCGTACGCTTTTTTTGCGTCAGGACCTTTTCCAAGATTCACGAAGTTTGTCGCGATTTCTACATGGCGCATAATCTCATCGCGCTTTTGAAGCAATACTCCATAATTCTTTTTGTTGAACTCATTCACCAGTTGTGAGTAGAATGTGAGAATTTGGTTTTCGATAAGCATTTTTCGTTCCGCGAACGCGTCTGGAATCTGTTTGAAAATTTCTCTCACTTGGAGGTATAACTGATTTGCTTTTTCTGTGTTGCCTTGCAGCATATATTGCTGCGCTTTGCTGAGCAAATCATTAATGACCATTGTTCGCTGTTCCATTTCTCCTTTCACTTTGTCTAAATGCTCGAGGAGTTCTTTGTTGATCGCGGTGAGTTCTCTGTGGATTTTTCTTCGCGCTTCTTCCTGTCTCTTTGCAAGCGTCGCGTATTGTTCTTTGACAGTAAAATATACTTTTTCCGCGTCCTTGTAGCGTTTTGCCTGCATGAGTTCACGGATTTTCGCGACTTGGCCTTCAAGAGAAAGATCAGTAATAAATTCTGCGGACTGTTTTTCTACTAACTCCTTTCGTCCTCCTTTTTCTTCAGGACTTCCTTCTGATTCTAAAAATTCGTCAATGTCCATTGTTTTTCATCTCATGAATTTTTTAGGTACTTTCTTCTGCTTCACTTTTTAAGTACGCGTAATATTTTTTCCATAGTGTAGGGACTTTCTGGCTAGGAATGCCGCGCTCCCGCGCTTTATCTTCAAACACTTTTTTCATGGAATCTTCATTCGCGTTGAGATATTTGAGCCAGAGGATTCTGATTTGTTGTTCTTTAATGCCTTTCTTCTTCGCTTTATCATAAAACACTTCTTTTGTATCAAAACCGATAAAGCCCAGTCCGCCTTTTCCTTTCTTTTCTTCAAGTATAAAGACATACGGCGTGGTAAATTTGTATTCGATTCCTAAAATTCCTTCTTCGACAAGAAAATCTGCCCACAACTGGATGGTTTGGACAGGGACATTCATTTCTTTCGCAGCGTCGATAAGCGACATTTTTCTGTACTTTTTGACTAATTCCAAAAATGCATCTACTTCTGTCTTCAGCTCTTCCTGTTGTTCCATGGCTTTTTTGTCGTTTAGGAGTATTTATATGTTGCGGATTTGGATTGTTTCGTGATTTTTGTTCCTATTCTTTTCGGTGTATTCGAAAAAAACATGCGAAAAAACAAAAATACCGAAACGTATTCGCCTTATCCGAAAATCCTTCGGAATGTCCGTAAGATTTTCGGAATAACCGTCGGAAGAGATTTTAATATGTTTGTTCTAAGAAATTGACATGTATTTTGCTGAGGACGCCTAATTGGTAGGGCAATGGTCTCAAATGCTCTTTGCTCAACAAAGAGCATGAGTGAACCATAAGGTCTGTCAGGGCCTTTCGGGGTTCAATTCCCCGCCTCAGCGTCTTCTTTTTCTCTAAAGAATATAAAGTTTTCCTCATTTTTCGCGTATTGTTTTTTTAGCAAACTATTTATAGTCATATTTTCAAAATACAGCTATGAAGAGGTGTGTTTCCTATTTTAGTATTCTTTTCTTAGTCACACTTTTCTTTCTTCCAACAATTTTCGGTCAGGAAACAGCGTCTGCGATTACCCTCAACTTCCCAGAAGATGGGGTTACCTACGGTCCATGGAGCGAGACCTACTTTGATTATCCCAGAACAGGTGGAAAAGCGCATCATCTTCGTTTGAACGTTTCTGTTTCTGAAAATGTCGCGTATTATAGAATTATGCGAAACAATGAATGGGTGCAGTATGTCGGCAACATGAGCATGCGGGACGCAGTTCCTGATAATTCTATTATCGAATTTAAATCAGATGATCTTGAGCCCCTTGATTTGATCGGCTACTTGAGCGCTTTCCAGAATCTTACTGTTATTGCTTATGACGCTGCAGGGAATCAACTTGGCAGCGATAGCGCGATCTTTTACATCGCGGTCAACCTTGATGATTACTATGAATTACTTTCCAGTGAGGGAGAACAAACTTCCTCTTATGTTGTTCGTCAGGAAGATTTGGACAGTGTTTCTGTGAGTCAGCAGGAATATCAAACAAGCTCCACTTTTTTTACTGTCAAGAAATATGTCACGACTATCACTGTCCGAAATAAATTTACTGGAGAAGAAGAAGAACACACGCGTATTCGCTTGAGTGTGAAACCAGCAATCGCATCCGCGATTGGCAAAGAGGTTTCTCTCTATGCTGTCCTTCCAAAGGAAGTTGTCAGCCACTTGAACAATCTCACTCTTGCGGGTAATTATTCTGTTCTTGATGTTGATCCAGTTATGATGTGGCACTTTTCCGCTGTTGACACGACACAAACTGTAGAGTATGATGTTAATCTTCCTTTGAACACTGCGGAAAGTGAAGAGATTGTTCCTATTATTGTTTCTGACATTGAAGATGTGAAATCGCAATGGTACTTTTACATTCCATTAGTTATTCCTGTAATTCTATTGTTTAGTATTGTGTATTTTTCGAGATTTAAGAAGAAGGGAAAGTAGATTTTCTTTTAAACCTCTTTCGGTATGTCCGAAAATTTCTGCCACTTTTGGAATCTTGGCGAAACATATTCGCTAAAACCGAAAATCCTTCGGAATGTTCGTAAGATTTTCGGAATTCTCGTCGATACTTACTTTAATATGTTTGTTTTAAGAAAGTGCTATGCTGAGGACGCCTAATTGGAAGGGCAATGGTCTCAAATGCTCCCTGTTCACACAGAGAGCACGAGTGAACCATTAGGTTAGCGCCTATCGGGGTTCGATTCCCCGCCTCAGCGCCCTTTCTTTTTCTGAAGAATATAAATATTTCGGAGAGAATTTACTTTGGAAGAAGTTTGCCTGCGTTTTCAAGAAGTCTAACGATGTGTTCAAGAGGTTGTTTTGTATCTGCTCTGATTTTTACTAAGGACTCTCCTCTCATGTAATAGCGTTCAACAATATCTCTGCTGGAGGGAGTAAATCTTCTTGTGATTTCTTGTGTCTCTGGATCTTCTGGTGAATATGCTTGTCCTGTGTATGTGTTTGGGATTGCTGTACCAACGATCATATCTTCTTCTCTATGTTCTCTAAGAGCTACTGCTTTTCTTTGTTTCCCTGTATCATTTGAAGAAGCTTTATCTTCTTCAGATATTCTTGGAGCTGGTTTGTTAAGCTCTCCTCGAAGTTTATCTAATGCATCCAGTTGAATCTGTCTTACTCGTTCTCTACTCAATCCCATCTCTTTTCCTACTTCAGAAAGTGTTTGTCCTTCCCAATCTCCTCCATCAAATCTTCTGTCTAAAACATAATTCTCTCGTTCTGTTAGTCCATTGCGAGCTCTTTTGAGGTTTTCTCCTTGATCTTTCTGAACAGCTTCTTCATCTACGCCAATCGCGCTTTTATCAGCGATCATATCACTCAGTCGCTTTTCATTTCTTCCTTTGCTTCCCGCTTCACTATATGCTTTGTCATCGAGTGATACTACGCTATTATAATCCGCTACTGCTTGCAGCGCAGTCTTTATGGTTTCACGCGCAATACCTGTTCTTTCTTGAACAAGCGCGTATAATTCTTCTTCATCAATATCTAGGTCGTCTTTCTTAATATCTTTTATCTCTCTTTGGATTTTGAAAATCTTTTCCCACATGTTTGCGGTAATTCGAATATTACTTGACCCTCTATGTTCTCGCGTAATCATTGCTTTTATCCAATGTGACGCATATGTCGCAAAATTGCTGTCAGAAGTTGGATCATATTTTTGTGACGCGCGAAGAAGTCCTTCTTTCGCGAGACTGATTCTGTCGCTAAGAGGAATTTCTGTCCAATCAAACTTTTTTGCTTGTGAAACAGCAAATCCTGTGTATTTTGTTACTGTATTCCCTCGCGCTGTTTCCGCGTGGTACCACAGTTGCCTGTATCTGCTTCGCAATACTTTTTCTGTACTTCCTTCTAAGAGATGTCCAAATTGTGGTTCTGAAAGCAAAACAGGTGTTCCAGTTCTTTTCTTTCTATGTATATTTTTATCAGGAACAAAAAAAGTCCACGCGTCTTTCCATGTTGGCGTATATCTCCATTTGCTTCCATTCCAATCTCCTTTTCTTTTTTCGTCTTTCTCATCCTTACTCGCAAAATACCATCCCACTGTCGCAATATATCCCCTCGAAAGTCTTGGCGTATTCTTGAAAAGCGCGATAAGCGCGTCTTCTGATGGTTTTTTTAGATATGCTTCATACGCAGCAACAAATCCTGCTCGAATTTCTTCTTCTTTCACTTTTATTTTTTTCTTTGGATCTCTTGGATTTTCTTTTTCTTGTTTCTGGATATGTTCATCAGAGATTGGCCATACTACTCCTTCAACAGCTCGTGTGTATACTTCACGTACATATACATCTGCAATTGCATAGCATTCATCTCGAACAAGGAAATCAATAGTCGCGTCTCCATCGGTAATTCTCGCGAAATCATCAGGAAGCTTTTTCCCACGGAGTTTGTCTATCTGATTTGCTTGTGCATGTGATTTATTCAAAGCATCTTCCAACGCGGCAACTGTTTTCCATTGCTTTGTCGCGTAGTATAATCTTTCTCCTTCTATTTCTGGTGTTAGTTCTTCGTCTTCTGGTTTTCCATGCGTTGCTCGATGTTCCGCAAATCTTCTGAGAAGATCTTTTTGTCTTTCTGACATACGTTGAGGTTTTGCTTCAGCAGGTTTTTTCTTTTGCGTGGGTTTCTGTTCTTCTTCATCAGGTTCTTCTGTTTCTTCATCATTGCTTCTTCTTGCGTATCTCTCTTTTTTCGGAACGTGCTCTATAAGGTTCAGTTGGTGTAAACGCGCATACAATCCTTTATGCTTTTTTTGAAGTTCTGTTCTTGTCATGCCACTACAATGATCTTTATACCATTGCAGAGGATCATCACCATACTTGCTTTCTTTTTTCAGGTGTGTTGTTTCGCTTGGTCTTGGAGGTTTCTCTTTTGTTTCTCTTTTTGCTAAAGGATTATAGGTTCCCGCAAGAACTGCCTTCATAATATCTTCAGCGGTTTTTCTTTCTCTGATGTATTGGCTGTGCGTTATTCCAAATCTTTCTTCTATTCTTCTCGCAACGCCACCTTTGACATAATATAATTCTAGAATCCCTCTTTGAAGATGACTGATATACTCCAATGCTTCTTCTACTCTTGCAACACCTTCTTTATTTCCTTTTTCAAGAACACCATATCGCGCAAGCGCGTGATACAAAAGCATCGCGGGTGTTATTTCGATTTCATCGCGAGAAGGAGGAAGAAATCTTTCTGTTCGCTCTGCGTTTGTGTATACAGGAGGAGGCACTGGTTCAGCTTTTGGAGCGATAGGTTCTCTTGCTTTAGGTTCTTCTTCTTGTTCCTTTCCTTCTTCAATCTCTTTTTCTGCAGGAATTATTGTTTCTTCATCTTTCCTGAGTTCTGGAGGCGGATTCTTCTCTTCTTTATCCTCTTGCACAGGAGGCGTGGGAATTTCTTTAGGAATAGTAATCTCTAACGCATCTAAATCACTTCTTCTGTAAAATCTTTTTCCTTCATATTCATACGCTTTCAACGCTTCTCCTTGTCCATTCAGTACAATCTCTTTTCCATATTTCTGCGAAAGATATGCATCAACATTTTCAAGAGATATCGCTGTCATTAATGGTTGTACTGATTTTTGCACTGCTCTAAGAACTGCTGTTTCAAGTCCTTCTATTCTTCCTGCTTTCATTTCTCTTTTAGAAGGATCTGGAATGTAATGAAGAAGTTCTCGGCTATAATTTGGTTCTACCATTTTCCTTTCTGTCTTTTCTTATTCAACTTTT
This sequence comes from Candidatus Woesearchaeota archaeon, assembly GCA_016214075.1. Taxonomy (NCBI): domain Archaea; kingdom Nanobdellati; phylum Candidatus Woesearchaeota; species Candidatus Woesearchaeota archaeon. The sequence continues at coordinate 15,919 of JACRPI010000035.1, read as the reverse complement.
GCAGGCATTGTATATCCTTGATCCACTAAATACATAATACACAGATTTGCAACTTTTGTTTCAAGATAATGCTTTTTTCCTCTTCCTACTTCTGTTTCAGGAACAGGATTTCCTTCTTTATCTCTTCTGTCTTTTGCGGCAGTTGTTCGGAGGATTTTATCCCGCATCGCATCTTGGTATGTGCTTCTTGCCCCTCCTGTAAGATGCTCGGGAGTAAATGGATTGAAAATTTCTCCATATTTTACAACGTTCTCTGCTTCATCAAAGAGTGGCGCACTTTTTCCATCATAAGTATAGACATTCTTCTCTGTTGTTCCTAAAGGTCTGTATTCATGGATATTAATTATAGTATCAACAGAAGCATCTTTTTTCTTTCTCTCTCCCTTTGCTTTATCTCTCGTCTCTGCTTTTACTGAACTATCAATTCCTACTTCTTTCAAAATAGCATCAATGCTTTCTTTTAACACATAGATTTTTCCATCTTTTCTCATTGTTTGACTTTCTTTTATTTTATTTTTGATCGCTTCATTCTCTCCAGTTACATATTGCTTTACATACGCAGCAACACTTTCTTCTGCAAGTAATTCAATGTTTCTAAAATGCTCTTCTTCTAAAACGAGATCTTTGCGGAATACACCTACGCTCTCTTTTGGAACAAGAACATATATTCGCTTGCCATTTGTTCTGCTTTCATAGTTTACGAATCCTCTGAATTTTACGCTGTCATAAAGTGCCCCCTGTGTTTGATTATCAGTTAATCCTTTTTGCAGGAGAAGCTCTCTGCTCACTGTCGCAACGTCTTTCATGACGTATATTTCTATTCCATTCACTGTTCTTGTTATTGTATGGTATTTTATTTGTGCAGTTCCTTCTAAAGAAGGTTGTAGTGGCTTCCCTTCTTCTTCTTTTTTCACTTTTTGCTTCTTTTCTTTTTTAGAAACTTGCCCTTGCTCTTCTTTCATTATTTCTTCAATTTGGCTTGCGAGATAATATTCTCTCCCCTGTATTCTTATTACTGATGCCTTTATGGGGTTTATTTCTGCGTGTCCTTTTTCTGCTGTATACGCTTGAACACTTTCTTTTGCAATTAATTCAAGATCTATAAATGTATCAAATGTTAATCCTTTGTAAATTCTTTCTTCGCTTCCTTTTGGAACAAGTGTTACTCGCTTGAGAGAGCCTGTTTTGGTATGCGTTGCGTAATCGACAAATCCATGTCTTTCTGTTTCTCGGCGAAGTACTTGTCCTGCGTATCCTTGCGACTTTATTTTAGTCTTTGTCCAGAGTTCTATTCTATCTAGCTCCGCAATCTCTTTTACCACTGTGATAAGTCCTTTTTCTTCAAGTGTATATTGGACAGAAGCATTGACTTCTTCTCCTCCTTTGGGATGACCTCTTTGTGACCTTTTCGTTGTTTTAAACAGATCAATTACTGAAGCAGGAACATAAGAAACATCTTCTATTCTGATTTCAGGAATACTCACTTTCTTCGGGAGAGAAATTTCTTCTCTCTTACAATATTTTTCTAGTCTTTCTTTTGGAATGAGTCGAACTCCTGAAAATACATGTTGTTCTATTTCTTTGTCACCAAAGAAAACAGTCCTTGCTTCATATGGAACAAGAATCTGTGTTCGCATTTTTCCAGAAACAACAGCATTGTATCGCAGAAATCCATACTTCTTGCTGTTATGCGTTCTATCTCTTGCTCGCCCCTCAGTAAGACCCCTATTCTCAAGCATTTCCCTGTCTACAATAGCAACATTTGGAAGAAGCATTACTAATCCATCACTTTCAGCTGTTAATGAAGCATACTCTATTTTTTGGAGAGGAGCTGTTTCTTCTCCTTCACTCTTTCCAATCGAAATAATCTTTATTGGCATTCTCCCATTGCCTTCTGTTTCATGATGTGAAACATAAGTCACTGGAAATGAATCATTTATTCCAAGGTTAGAAGGAATAGGAATTGTATCGACATACATCGTATCAAAAGAAACGTCTGCTTCAGCACCATTAACAAGCAGATCTAAAACACCTTGATGCACAATACCAGAACCATTCGCGTAATTGACAATCCCGCGAAACTGGCTTTTTCCAGAACCGTTAACAGGAGTTACTCTATGGACATCGATTTCAAGTTCTCCTTGAAACGCTGAAGCAACAAGTTCGTCTAATCTCATTATTTAAGAAATTCGTATATAATTTATAAGCATTTCGACCAATTAGCAGCCCTGGCGAAACTCGCGTACTATATCATCAAAACGTTTGCTTGCTTCCTCTGCGCGCTTCATAAGCGCATCTACCTTTTTTTTCTCTTCATCCAAATATTTTTCAAATTCTTTGTTATTATTAGATTTCATAATATTTTATCCTCTCTTTTATTATATATACTTTTTGATTCTGATCTTGCTTCTGTGTGTATTTTACTGTAACTTTCATAAATCTCTCTTATTATGGATAACAGGGCTTCTTTTCCAAGAGTCATTTCAGCTACTCGATTTTCCAATAATCTTATTCTTGATTCCATCAGTAATTTATGAAGCGCAAAGAGAGAAAGTACTAAAATCGCAAAGACGGAAAGGATAAAGGTGATTTTAATAGGATAGACCTCAACAAAAAAAATCAAAGCAATCTGAAGAAGTGCATACAAAAGAATAAAAAGTATTTCAAAAATAGTTCTATTGTTAAAAGCAAAGAGTCGTATGTTTTTCCAGGTCTTTTCTAACTCTTGACAAACTATTCCGATCATGGATTTCATAAATATCGTGCGTATTCTATTTTTTATAAATTCTGTTAAAACAGCGTATTTCGTCTATCTTCAGTAACAAAAAATCCAAACTTATTTAAGCAAAATCATCTCAAAAGTTTCTTTATGCCCAAAGAACTCTCCAAGGTTCAATACAAAATCTTTGATGAAAACTTCAAAGAAATCTTCTGGTCACAACTTGTCTCGATTATCGGTGGACTCATCGCAGGTTCTGCGCTGGCACTTTACACGGATCAGCTTCTCTTGATTCCAAGCATGCTCATTTTATTGCCAGGTTTTCTTGAAATGCGCGCCAACATCAGCGCGCCCATGGCATCACGATTAAGTTCCGGATTATTTCTGGGCATTATCAAGCCAAAGGGAACAAACCAAACAAAAAAGAATATTATTCATGGAAATGTCATCGCGTCATTCCTGCTGTCCTTTATTCTTTCTTTCCTCCTTGGTATTGTTGTTTTCCTGATGAATTATTTTGTGTTTGAATACTATACCCCCAAACTCATTTTGATTATTGTCATCGCAGGACTCATCGCAAATTTACTTGAGATTCCCATTGCGCTCTTCGCAACGTTTTACCTTTTCAAGAAAGGGCATGATCCAAACAATATTATGGGACCATTTCTCACATCACTCGGAGATATTACGAGCATCGCCGCGATTCTCTTTACCTTGGTGATCTTATGAACTTTAATTTTAATCTCAAGATCTTCAGGCGCCATAAGGCACGGCATCACTTAAAAAAATTACAGAAAGTACTGCGACACAAACACCATCCGTTAATCCATAAGATTCATCATGTGCATCGGATTTCCAAGAAAACATTATTTTACGTCAAAGAATATGGCATGCACACGAACGTTCCCAAGACAATTCTTAAAGAAAGTCTTAAAATAATTATCCTCGCGTCCATCATTAGCTCTGTTGGTGGGCTCGCGCTTGAACAAATTAAGGCGTTGTTCCTCACGATGCTTCCGCTTGTTATTCTCTTGCCAGCACTCAACGATATGGTTGGGGATTATGGTTCCATTATCGCTTCACGATTCTCTACTATGTTGCATAAAGGAGAAGTACAAAAACAATGGTGGAAAGAACAGCAAGTCAAAGTCTTATTCTGGCAGATCTTTATTATCGCTATCATTACCGCGGTTCTTTCTGCATCAATTGCTCTACTTCTTTCTAAATTCACGCGCGCACCGCTCCTTGTTACTTCATTATTCGCGTTTAAGATAATGCTTATCACTATTTTTGATGTCATTATTCTTGTCACTATACTCTTCTTTGTTACTATCTTTGCAGGGATTTATATTTTCAAAAAGAAAGAAGATCCAAACAACTTCTTGATTCCTATTACGACATCTATCGCGGATTTTGGAAACATGATTGTGCTTGCTGTGCTTGTGTTGTTGTTTTTTTAATTACTTCTTCAACATCTTCTTAAAAACACTTTCTTTGCCTTTCCAGTCAAGTACTTCTTCTAATACTTCTTCTAATGTTTCTACTGGGATGATCTTGATCTTCTCCAGCTGTTTTTCAGAAAGAACAATATCCTGAAGGTTTGATTTGGGAACAATGACCTTCTTGATTCCTGCTTCAATCGCCGCTTCAACTTTCGCAGTCACGCCACCGACAGGCAATGTTTCTCCACGGACAGAAAGACTTCCTGTCATCGCGTAACTCTGCTTAATCGGAACGTCTTTCAACGCAGAGATAATCGCTACTGCAACCGCGATGCTTGCGGAATCCCCTTCGACTCCTTCATAGGTTTGCAGGAATTGGATGTAAATATCATATTTCTCTTTAATGTCTTCACCGAAATATTTCTTAATAATCGCAGAAACGTTTTTCACCGCTTCTTTCGCGATCTCTCCAAGCTTTCCTGTCGCGATGAATTCTCCTCGTTTTCCACCAGGAGTGACTTCCGCTTCAATAGGAAGGATGATTCCAGAGTACGCGTCGCCGCCACCAATAACAGCAAGACCATTTACTCTGCCCACTTTTTGTCCTTCTGTAATTATAATCTCATATTCTTTTTTTCGTTCAATATATTTATCAGCAAGCTGCTGCTCTAATGTTCGCGCAAGTTTTTTCGCCGCAAGGACATGTTTTCGTTCAACGAGTTTTGCTTTTTCTTCTGTCGCAAGATCTCCTGCTGCTCGAATAATGCCACCAAGTTCTCGTAATCGTAAGGTGATATGACCTTTTCTGTTTGCTCTGCGTTTTGCTTCTTCAATAATCGCTTCAACCGCTTCTCTGTCAAAATGAGGAATTTTTTTGTCCTTTGTGACTTCCTGCGCAACAAAGCGCGCGATTTTGATTCTATTTTCTGGTGTGTCCGGCATTGTCTCTTTCATATACACTTCATAACCATATCCACGGATTCTGCTTCGTAACGCAGGATGCATATTCTTCATTGTATCCATATTTCCCGCAGCGACAAGAATAAAATTACACGGAACAACTTCTGTTCGCACCATCGCGCCCGCGCTTCTCTCTGATTGACCAGTGATGGGGTATTTTCCTTCCTGCAACGCTGTTAGTAGTTCTTGCTGGGTGTGTGGCTGTAATGTCGCGATTTCATCAACGAACAAAACACCCATGTGCGCTTTGTGAATCATTCCCGCGATAATTCTTTCATGCGCAGGTGTTCCTAACCCACCAGATTGGAATGGGTCGTGAAGGACGTCTCCCAACAACGCTCCTGCGTGCGCTCCTGTCGCGTCAAAAAATGGCGCTTGTTTTTTCTGAAAATTATCTACAATGATTTTTGGAATTTGCACCCGTTCGCCGCCCATTCGTTTTCCGATATTCATCGCGAAGACTACTCCAATAAACGCAACAGCTGTCGTGATAATTGACGCCGCGAAAATAACATCAGAAATTTTTCCAGTCTTCCACAACCAGAATGGGATTAGTGATAATATAAAAACAACAACGAGGAAAATAATATTTTGATTCTTGAACATGGACGCGCTTTCAATGCGCGCGCGCATGACTAAATCCCGCGCAGTGCCACTTGGCATTGTTCTAATTAATGGTTGGTTTTCATCATGTGGATTTGGAAACGCGACAATGTCTACTAATTTTTCTTTTGGAAGCAGTTCAGCAAGCGCGAAACCGAGAAGCGATTTTCCTGTTCCTGGTTCCCCAATCAAGAGAACGTGTCGCCTTTGTTCTGCCGCCTTTTTTATAATTTCTACTGCGTCGTCTTGTCCGATGACTTGATTTATCGCTTTAGGATCAATAGGAATATCTTTTGTGCTTTGATAGTTTTCAAATGCCTCTGCCATGTCAGAAATTAATGCGCAATTATTTATAAGCTTTGTGGAAGTAAAATTAACAATTATTCATAGAGAATGAAGATTACTTTTTCGAATATTAGTAACGGACATAAATAAGACATACTTGTTGTCCGTTACTAGAATAATAAACGATATTATATTTTATGCGTCAATTGTGTCGTTTACTATATTCTAATGTTTCTAAATAATAAAAGAGACGCTCGACAAATGCTCGCGTCTCAACGCACAAGGTCTCACAGAAACGTTCGACCTTGCGCGTTTGTCTTTTATTAACAAAAAACAACATGGCCAGACGGAGCGAACGAGGTTACCTTACGCAGTGAGGTGTTCTCGTTTGCGGAGTAGGGCGTGCGTGAGCACGACCGTCTGTGCCATTGTTGTTGTTTTTTGCTTGTTCTAAATTTAACTCTTCCTTTCACAAGTCTTAAAAATGGACTGTTATCTTCTTCCTTCATGCTCAAAGCAGACTTACACATTCACACAAAAGGCGATCCTGTTGATACGCAGATTCAATATACCGCGCAAGATATTGTCAACATCGCCGCAAAACAAAAATTTGATGTTCTCGGCATTACTTGGCATAACAAACTCTTTGAAACAAATCAGTTGAGAAGTTACGCGAAGAAAAAAGGCATTACTTTGTTGCAGGGCGCTGAACTGACGATCAACAATCAGCACACGCTTGTCTATAATATTACCAAAGAAGAAGCAGCGAAAGTGAAAACCCTCGACGATCTGTATCAATTCAAAGATCATGTGCTTGTTGGCGCGCCTCATCCTTTTTTCGTGCTTCCCTCTTGTCTTGGAAATAATGTTTTCGATCATCCAAAACTTTTTGATTTCATAGAACATTCTCACTTTTACACAAAAACAATCAACTTTAACAAAAAGGCGATTTTCGCGGCGTCGCAATTACAAATTCCGCTTGTCGGTAATTCTGACGTCCATCATCTTTCGATGTTTGGAAAAGATTTTACGCACATTGACGCTGCTCCGACAACAGACGCGATTCTTGATGTGCTGAAGAAAAAAGCTGTTGGCAGAAACAAGAAGAAGGTTGAGGTTGAAACAAAGCCATACAAGTTAGGTGAATTCTTGCGGCATACCGTCTATTTCACGCCAAAAGGGCTTTCATATTTTTTGACCAACCGCTTTGAGAAAGGTTTGGATGAGTTAGAACAGTAATTACTTGTTATTGGTTATAGGAGGTTATTATTCTCTTTTTCTCCTTATCGTGCCATCCGATCTAGCAAGTGAAATTGTTGATTTTCTATAAGGAGTGGAGGTATTGTCTTCGGCATTTTCAGAATTTTGTTTTTTCATAGTTCAATAAATGAATACAAATTCCTAAAAATTCACCATCCCAATCGGAGCAGAGCTCCGGGGTATCGGTGAATTTTCTTAACGGAATTTGTGTCATTACGCTCATGGGTTTTTGAATCCGCAGCAGAGCTCCGGGGTATTAAACCCATTCGGTAATAAAAATATTTAGGGATTCCAAAAAGTAAAAATAATCCCAGATGGCGTATCCCACGTCTATTTCAAACCAACTAGAAAAGTTAGAAAGAGTTGGTTTGTAGTATTACGAAACTTTGTTTCGAAATAAAGACGTGGGCTTTGCCGTCGGGATTATTAAACATGAGAAGATAACGGCTTCATCCCCGCACTAAAGTGCGGGGCTTTCACCGACTTCTCATGTAATAAGGCGATTCATGTAAGAGCAAAGCGAATATTTTCTCATCAGCAAAGAGAATACACGTGCTAGCAAGACCTTTTACTGTCAGGGGGACCCATGAACCGAAGTATCGAGCAAAAAAGAAAAAAATTAGAAGAGAAATTCGGTGAATGGGGTTATTTTTTAGAAAAAAAACAAAAAAGTAGAAAATTGATTTTAACCTTCATTTCATATGGAAGAAAAAAACAGTGTATCACTCGAAAGATCGGATGGTAATCCTTACCCTGCACGCTTCGTTCCTACTGCTCCAATCTCTTTTAATTTTTCCTGAATTAACGGTGAGAATCTGCTGTTCAAACGAAGCATGTCTTTGAATATCTGCACTGCTTTTGCACGCTCTCTTGTTTTGAGGAAACAAAGCGCGAGATTATATAAAATGTTTTCCCGAACGTTTGCGATTGGAATAGAAAGTTCAATTGTGCGTGTTGTTTTTTTGTCCATTGCCATTAAGAAGAATTTGATCGCTCGCTGATACTCTCCTCGTTTTGCCCAGATCAAGCCCATGCCTAAATAGGATTCCAATAATTCTGAATCCAATTCGTATATTTTTTTGAAGTATGAAAACGCTGTGGTGTAGTCGCTCTTTTGGAGATGCGTGATCGCGAGATCATGGATTGTTTTGATGTCTTTTGGATCAGCTTTTTCTTTTTCTTTCAATAATTCCGCGTATTTTTCGTTTTTTTCTTTTGCGACGCTTTCTCCTTTCAACGCTTGGTAATGATGGATTGGAATATCTGTTCTTAGGAATTTGAGACCTTTCTTTTGCATACTTTTGTCAATGGTTTCGTGCACTGCTCCTTCAAACTCCAATCCTAACTTGTTTTTGAAGAGTCTTGTAATTAATGTTGGATAATATCCAGAGAATTCTTTCGCTTCTTCTCTGTATCGTTCGTCAACTTCTTTGTACTGTGGGTTTTTGGTATTGTTTGTGTAATGCCGTTGTTCAAGCACAACAACAGGGAATTTTTCTTCCGCGACAATCTGTTTGATGAATGGATGATCTTTTTCCGCGATGGTTTCATCCGCGTCAATCCAGAGAATCCAATCTTTTGTTGCCTTGCTGATAGAGAAATTTCTTGCGTCCGCGAAATTATTATTCCATGTGAAGTCAAAAAATTTTGCTTTTTTATTCTTTTTCGCGATCTCTTTTGTTTTATCTGCGCTTCCTGTGTCTACAATAATAATTTCATCAACAAGGTTGTTTATAGAATCAAGGCATTGAAGTAGGAATTTTTCTTCGTTTTTGACAATCATGCACGCGGAAATAGTTGGGGCTTTTGTTTTATTATTGTTATCTTGTTTATAATTACTATTATTATCGTTATTATTTATTTTTTTGTCGTTATTGTTTTCTCTTTCATCAGCAATTTTCGCATCTCTCTTCATCGCTTCTCCTCTGTTATCGCCTGTTAATTTCTGCTGCGTTGTTGTTGATTCTCTTCCTCTTGCCATGCGATTGGAAAAATGTCGCTGATATAAAAAGGTGATTATTGTCTGTTTGTGATTTTTCATTCACATTTTTGTTCATTCATTTCTTCATTCATTAAATGGAGCAAGAATATAGCCCCATCTTCCGGATTCACGCAACTTTTTCAGCGCTTTTTCCTCTATCTGCCGTATTCTTTCTCTGGTAAGGTCGAAAAAAGAATGAATTTCTTCAAGGGAATACGCCTTCGGTTCTCCAATCCCGCATCTCATTCGAATTATTTTTTCTTCGCGTGGATTTAATCGTTCTGCAAGGACGCGGTCTATAAGATCGCGAAGCTCTGCGGCATCTTCAGCAGCATCCGCGGCTTTTTGCGTCGCATGATTTATTAATGAACTTCCCGCGTCCGGCACTTGGTATACATCTCCAACTCGTGTTTCAGAGGTATCAGAAATAACCCCATCCAGCGACGTAATGGTTATAAGATGCCTCTGAGACAAAAGCATACGCGCTTTTTCCTCGTCGATATTGAGTTCTTGCGCAATATACGCAACATATTCTCTTTCAGTAGGTTCTCTTCCCAACGCTTCCCAACACTGCTTATGAACGTTAGGAAGTTTATATATGTCTGACATCTTATGCACAGGAATACGTATTGTTTTTCCATCACTTTCTAAACCGCGAGTAATGGATTGCCGTATCCACCACATTGCATACGTGGAGAATTTGAAGCCACGCTTATGATCAAATTTTTCTACTGATTTCATAAGCCCAATGTTTCCATACTGAACGAGATCTTCGAAATCCAAACCTCTTCCCGTGTAAAGCTTCGCGATTGTGACCACAAGCCGAAGGTTTGCCAGGACTAATTGTTCTCCTGCATTATTTTCGTTCGCGATAAGCTGTTTGTACGCGTGATAAAGCGCGTTTTCCAGTTCTTTGCCTGTCGCAGCGACTTCTCTCATTTCCGGCGAAAAATAGAGAACACATTTTGTCTTTTTTTTCTTTTTTCTGCTCTTTTCATTTGGGCTTGCTATCGCTTCTTCCTGTGCTTTCCAGACAGAACCCCATCTCGGATATGAAATAGGCGTATTCCACTGCGCCTTCTCGGCCTTTTCTCCTGCTTTTTTCTTTCTCTCTGGCTGGATCGCTCTAAGATATCCTGCTGTAACAGCAAGAAATCGCTGATAATGCATTGGTGAATCTCTATACATTTTCCGCAACGCTGCGACTTCTTCTTCGAGCGTACCATTTCCTGACTGCGCCGCTGGAAAACGCGCTTCATACGCTCTCCATTGTTTTGCGAAAGGGCTTTTTTCCGCGAGAACAGCGACCTGCGCTCCATAATCCCGCGCAAAGACATATGTTTTTGCCGCAATCATTTTTTCCAGACAGGCTTCACCGGTGAGTTCTTTTCCTATCCTTTGTTCATCTTTTCTTGTGAGCAATCGATATTTTCCTATCTCTTCCAAATACGTGTTTATAAGTTTTGTAGATGGAATAAATCCCCGCGCTCTACTCACACCAGAAAGAATTCAAAAAGCATTTATAAACTATTTCAGTTTTTTTCACCGCCACTTCACGACAATCTCGTCTGTCCGCACATACGGTTCGATGATTGCTTTCTCTACACTAAGAACCATTCCCGCGTCAAACTGTAATTTGCCGAGCCACGCGATCATCGCGCCATTATCCACAAGAAATTGATTTTCTGGACAATAGGATTTCGCGCCGCGTTCTTTGCACATGATCTTCACCATTTCCTGCAATCGTTTGTTGCACGCGACACCGCCTCCTAAGAGCACTTCTTTTTTTCTTGTATGCGCGAGCGCGCGTTCTGTCACTTCAACGAGCATGCTGAACACTGTTTCTTGGCCGCTATAACAAAGATCTTCTTTTGTGTGTTCTTTATTTCGTAATTTTGTTTGGAGATTTGTGAGAATTCCGCCAAAGCTGACATCCATTCCTTTGACGACATAGGGAAGCTCTACGTACTTTTTTCCCTTCAACGCGAGCTGTTCTATCTTCGGACCGCCTGGAAACCCTAATCCCAACGCTCGCGCGAACGTGTCGAGAAAATTGCCCACGCCGATGTCCAGCGTTTCTCCAAATATTCTATATTTTCCCGCTTCATAGGCAATCACTTGCGTGTTCGCGCCGGATACATAAAGGAGGATGGGATCTTTCGCTTTTGTTTGCAATCGTCCAATTTCTAGATGCGCGATACAATGATTGACTCCTACTAATGGTTTGCTTAGCGTGACCGCAAGCGATCGTGCGAACATCGCGCCGATTCTTAACGTGTGACCAAGTCCAGGACTTTGCGAGAACGCGATAATGTCTATGTCTGTTTTTTTTATCTTCGCAGTTTCCAACGCTTTCTTGAAAACAATATCGCAGACATCTACATGATGGTCAGCGACTTTCGCGGGAATGATGCCGTCTTTTTCTGTGGTGTAAATATCTTTGACGTTTGCGAGAATAATGTGTTTTTTCCCAACGGATTTAATGATGCCTATGCCGAAGGTGTGCGCAGTTGATTCTATGCCGAGGATGATCATAGTTGTAACGAAGCAGGAATGATTTATAAAATTTTGTTTGTGGGAAAATGATTAACTATTAAAATGGAGAAATAATTGTGTTTTTATGATGACACTTGAAGAAGTGGTAAAGCGCGTTGTTATTCCTCTAAAAAGAGGCGACCCGACCGCGGACGCGATTCGAAAATCTCGATTTCTCAATTTTTATAATACTGTTAATTCACAAGGTGTTCTTCCAATAGGCGATGATCTCATAGAATTTACTTCGTTTAGCAGCGGTGAATTCGCAATAACTCTTTTGCCAGAAGAGATTGCCGGCAATGGGCGAGAAGTTAATCCGCAGACGTATACTGATGGCGGGCGTGAGTGTCGGTATTTTCATACTAAACTTGGCGATGAGCTCCAGGGAAAGACCGTCTATTTTATCGCGAGTCCTGATACTGATCCCAATTGGCAGCCGGATCAAATGGTTTTTCGTATGGCTGTCGCCGCCCGGACTGCGAAGCATATTGGCGCTGACAAGGTTTTTGCTGTTTTCTCTGAGTTTCCTTTCGCACGGCAGGATAGAGGAATAGGTTTGTACAACAGGTTATCAGAGGGATCGTTGGATGGCGACAAATTAAAGCACGCTGGTCAGACTGATTACATAAGCAGCGTTCTTCTTACGCTCATGGTTCATGGCTGTGATGGTGTTGTGACGCTTCATCATCATTCAGATCATCTTCAATCTATAGTTGAGGATTGTCTTGGACTTTTGGGGAGGTCAAGAGAGGATCATTACACGTTTAATCTCAGTCCGACACCACTCATAGCGCGATATTTGCAAACAACAGATATTCTTACTTCTGAAGAAAAAGACAATAAAGGAGAAGGGATTATTTTTATTGCTCCTGATAATGGCGCGTTGGAATTTGTAAGAACAGTAAGAGAAATGAGCGGCTATACACAGTCATCTCTCGCCTATATTGATAAAAAAAGAATGCGCGCGAATGATCCTGGCGCGTTAAAAGGAATGCTTGTCCCTGTTGAGCCCACCGATACAGATTATCGCGGTAAAACAGGTATTGTTCCTGATGATATGGTTGATACATTTGGTACAATGAATCAGGCATTAAATAAATTGCCAGGAGAAATAAAACGCTTTGTCACCTATGCGACACACGCGATTCTTGGGGGTCAGGCAGAGGATAGGATGCGGCGGCATAGGCGCTTAAGCGATGTTATATTTATGGATACACGGCCGCAGCGGCTTCGGGATTTAGGCGCTGGCGCGAAGAGGAAGGTTACCGTAATCCAGCCCGCGGCGTATATCGCGCATGCTCTCGCAAATTGTGTTGAGAGAAGTATTGAGCCGAATGCTTATTATAAGCGGTTATTCGCGGAAGATCCTTCTTTTTTTGACGGGCTGTTTAGAATAAAACTATTTGATCAACACTATTCAAAGCAGTAAAACCTACTTCTTCCCTTTCTTCTTTTCTGTTTTTCCTTCTCTCATAACGCCTTTATTATTCGGCCGCATGACGACAATATAATAAACCAAAGATGGAATAGGGGCAAGCAAAATAATAAGAAGCAACCAAATCAATCGTTCATTACTGTTCGTGAAATCTCGTTTCGCGACATCAACAATTGTCCATACCCAGAACACAAAAAGACCGATAGCCAAAACAAAAAAGAGAAGCATGACAGTGACCATCATTGTTCCCATAAAGATTTCCGCGCTCATATTATTGTTTATTGCTTTCTGTTATTTAAAGGTATCTGTCTTAGTCTCTTTTTTTTCGTTTTCCCTTCATGAAGAAAATACTTTTTTTTGGAATGTTTCCATTACAAATAAACCCCATTGCCGCGGCAATGGGTCCCCCTGACATTTACGCTTTGCGAGTGCGTGTTTTGTATGTAGTGTGACTATTTTAACATTAAAAAACTGAAATGAATGTGAGAATCCTTTCGGTATATTCGAAAAAAACACGCGAAAAAACAAAAATACCGAAACCTATTCGCTTTATCCGTAAATCCTTCGGTTTATTCGAAAGATTTTCGGAAAACTCGTCGGAAGTTCTTTTATTTTGGATTAAAGCAACACGATTGATATTAAAGCTTTAATCCATAATATTAGGAATTTAACTCTTAGTAAGTTGAGTGTTAAATTCCAAATAATAAGTTTGTTCTAAGAAAAGCTAAGTCTTTTGGCGAGGTCTCCTAGCATGGTTAGGGAGAAGGCCTCAAGAGCTCTCCACAGCGATGTGAAGAGCTTTGGAGTAAGCCTTTGTGTTACACGACACGCGCGGGTTCAAATCCCGCCCTCGCCGTTTATTATTCTCTTCTTCCATTTAAACTTTTCCCCTAAACTCATCTCTTGACACTACTTTTATAAATCCTGCTTCATTACCCTCAACTATGGGAAAACGAGTACCTTTAGCAATGATTGCAGTGTTGTTAGTGACAACGATTCTCTGCTTCGGCGCTCTCTTGTTCGCTCTCACCTTTATGGGAGAAACAGATAGCACAGCAGACACAACTGTAGAACAGCCATCACGAAATGATGCTCCTACAGGATATTCTTTTGCTTATCCTGCGCCAGTGACAGGAACGCAAACGTTTGTCTTTGGAACTTCAGATGATTCTGAAGAAGACGACGATGACTCTTCTTTAAGCAGCGCAGATGAACAACTTCTCGAAAACGCAGAGAACGCGATCGATGAAATTGACGAAGCGCTTGATGACATTGGATCTGAGTTAGACGATGTTGAAGACGACATTGATGACGCGGACGATGAAAGCGACATTGACGATGTCTTTGATGACCTTGATGATCTCGAAGATGACGTCCAATATCAACTTTCCAAAATCAGCAGATGGTACAATCTCCTTTATGATGTTGAAGGCTCAGAAGCAGATTCCCTTCAGGATCAATTAGATTTCCTTGAAGAACAGGCAGATGACCTTCAGGATGACATCAATGAAGCAGAAAATGACGCTGAAGATGAAGAAGACGAAATAGAAGATGAGGAAGAGGAAGCTGAAACAGATTCTGATGGAGACGGTGTTTCCGATGAAGATGATGTTTGTGAAGGATATGACGATACCGTAGATACAGATGGTGACGGAACGCCAGATGGCTGTGATCCTTAAATCTTTATTCCTATAATTTTTTATTCTTTTTTTATTGACCTTTTATTCCTACTGTATCCGTCTCTCTGTCATCAGCTATTTGTCTCCTATCCCTACTATCTCTTATTGGAATATAAAATGAATAATATCCTCTGACATTACTAACGTGGTCTTTTATTTCTAATGCTTTCTTTTCTCTGACACTTATGTTTCCCATTCCATGCTTTGTTCCATACACATCTCCAACAAGATCTTGCGTAATCATAACCGCAACTTGATCCCATGTTGGGTCAGACCATTCTGTTTTTTCAATTGCTCTCTTGATAAGTTCACTTCCTGCGTTGTACGCGGCGATGGCAAAAATATCACCTTCTGCATAATCCTTGAACTCCTCTTGAAGTCTTCCATAATACGTCACTCCTGCAGCAATACTTTTCTCAGGATTAGTTCGGTCATCTCTTCCTGTACACTTTTTATCGTCACAAAGACCATATCTGAATCCAGTGTCTTTGGTAAACTGCATTAATCCTGCTGCTCCTGTTCCTGAATCAGCATTAGGTTCCCCTCTTGATTCTTGCGCAATGAGTGCATAAATAATCCCGGGATCCATTTTTGCGGGATCAACATACCTTCTCACTATTTCTCCATATTTTTGTTCAATATCCACGACAAGTTCTAGTGGGCTTTTATACAAACCACAATATTTGTTTTTCCCACCCTGCGTGTTACAACCGGATCTTTTTGAAACAGTGAACCCCATTTCTTCATCCATGTAACACAGTGGATTGACATTTCCTGATTCTAATACTGCTTTGTTTCCAGAAGCATCTTGAAGATATGAAGAAACTCCACTATCATTAACAATAAAATGAAGGTGCGATTTATAATCTTTTTTTCCTTTAGACATTGTCTATTTAGCGTCATCTATATATATTAGTTAATTCTTAGGTTGTTTTGGTGATTTTTATGGACATTCAATGTTTGAACTGTAAATCCAGTGATATTGCTAAAAAAGGTTATAGAAAAAATAAGTTAGGAAAA
>JACRPI010000034.1 GCA_016214075.1 Candidatus Woesearchaeota archaeon | reverse complement strand
TTTTATGAAAAATCGGCGCAAAACCTTGCTCTTTAGAGCGATGATGTAGCGCCGAGATTCCGCAAGCGCCGATTCTACATCCCACGGAAGCGCCACCGCTCGTTTGCGAGCCGTAAAACCAATGCCTTTAGGCATTGGATAGGCGAGCAATAACGTAAGTGGCGCTTCCGTGTTATTTACTGAACAACTATTTGCTTTTTATTTTTTGAATCGCCTTGCAGTCCTTGAGAATCCCTATGTATTTTTTTATTTTTTTATTATTAAAAAGTCTGATAGAAAACAAACGAGTATGAATATAAAATAATAATAATAATAATAATAATAAGAAAAAAAGAAAGAATTAATTTTTCTTTCTCAACAAGACCGCGATCATTGTCACAACAACGATCAACAATAATACGCCCACTAACGCTAACAATGCAATAGTGCCAAATCCTTCATCTGCTTTCGCGGTTGGTTTGACTGTTGCTGTTGTCGCGTATGATGGAACACTTGTTGTTGTTGTGCTTGTAATCACTTCAACAGATTCAGAAGGAGTTTCTTCTTCAGCTTCTTCATCATCGCTTGCTGTACTTGTTGAACTGCTTGTTGTACTTGAGCCAGTTGAGCTGCTTGAGGTACTTGAAGTGCTGGATGTGCTTGAACTGGATGAAGTATCTTCTTCAGTTTCGTCCAAAGCATCACAATTGTCTTCTTTCTCTTCAATCATGTACTCATAGCACTCGATGTCATCGTAAAGTTCTTGAATGTCGTCTTCGAGATCTTTAAGATCTTCATCGACATCGTCTTCATCAACATCTTCGTCATCCCAATCATCATTGTCAATGTCATCAAAGTCATTATCAAGATCATCCCAGTCATTATCAAGATCATCAACGTCATCTTTAAGATCATCAAGGTCATCGAGAAGATCGTCAAGTTCATCTTCTGCGTCGTTCTGATCTCTACTATCGTCATCGTCAACTGCATCTTGGTAGTTTTCGATTTCATCTTCAATATCATTTTCTATGTCATCAAGATCATCTTGTGTTGCGTCAACTTCTTCTGTAAACTTGTCTATTTCGAAAAGAAGTTCTTCAATGTCTGTTCCTGAAACACTAACGGAAACACTCGCTGTTCCTGTTTCAGAAGTAGCATCTGTTACTGTTACTGTAAATGTCTGTGTTCCAATCTGGCTTGTCGTTGGTGTCCAACTAATAGCTCCTGTACTGGAACTGATGGTCATCCCCGTAACACCAGAGACTGCATAGGACGCGATTGTTCCACTATCTGCGGAATCTGATCCTGTTGCGGTACAAGTGTACGCTGTGCCCACTGTTGCAGTTGTTGCACAATCTGTTGTGACTGTTGGTGCTGTCGCAAAGACTACTGCCAATGCTAAAACAAACACCAAAAGCGCGCTAAGCAAAAATTTCTTCATATTCCTAACCCCCATTATAGTATACTATTAGGTATAAGAGAGTAAGCATCTACGGTTTTTAAAGGTTTTGGTCTGTAATCACTCCCCAATGGAAACCTATATAAGGACTACATTTCTCCATGTTTGTATAGTTTTTGATGAATATTGATACGGGATAGAAATTGCAAAAGTTATATTTGGAGGGGTTATATATGAAATCAAAGAATAGCGTTTATTGTTTTTTAGTGCTTGTCCTCTTACTGGGCATGGCAACAGTGACTGATTTATTGGTTTACACCACATACGGTCCTGAATTTTTCATGACTGCATTATTTGTTCTTGTGACACTTCTTGTGTTGAGTATATTCTTGTTTTCCAGCACATTGGGAAGCCTTTTTAGTGTTGGTGTGTTTTCCATTACGATACTGACTGGATTATTCTCTTTCCAACGCTTGTTTCCAGAACAGCTCTGGCTTCTCGCACTATTGCTTGTTGTTGGGATCTTCGGATTTATTGGCACATTGCTTGCATGCACCAGTTCTAGCGCATGTAAAAAAGAGAAATGCTCTAGCGGAACTTGCGGTGAAATGAAAACCGCTCCTGTTGCGCCTGCTATGCAATTTCCTTTCAAACCACTGAAGAAACAAAAAGGAGTTGATGTTTCCACGTATGATGTTGAAACACCTGAAATGCAATCTCTCGCGCTCATGGAATCCCTTGAAGCAATGAAAAACGCGGAAAAGGAAACCCTTGGAGACGATGAGTTTGTGGAACTTGACGACATCGAAAAAATGATGACGACAAAACGCGCTCCCGCTAAAAAGTTGAATGGTAAAAAGAAAAGCAAGAAATAAATTCTTGCACTTTTTTCTTCTTTTTTATGACCCCTCCACCTTCTTATGCTTATAGTCCGTTTGATATAAAGGACGCATCTAGTGTTTTCTTGTACTCTGGAATCTTAGGTAAATATCAAGATGAAAGAATTCTGCACAAGAACATCGCTGATTCACAACGAGCAGAAAGATGGGTTCCTATATCTGGTCCTTTCTCTGATCATGCGGATCATGTTCTTGATTATGGGACCAGGACTGTTTTGCGAGGAGAAGCACTGGAGGAATTTGTTCTTCGGCAACTTGTAAAAAGAAAACTTGTTATTCAAGAAGGAAATGATTATTATTTTGCACCGCTTGTGATCGAAAGAGTTGTTGAGAAATATAGAGTTTGGTTTCATTAGATTGTTTTTTCTTCTTTCCAAACTATAATAATTAAGAGAATTGCAGCGACTGTTATTGCGCTATCTGCAACATTAAAGATTGGCCAGATTTGTACATTGATGAAATCCGTCACTGTGCCATACTGCAAACGATCAATAAGATTTCCTGCTGTTCCTCCAAGGATTAACGCTGCTGCTATTCGATATTGAAGCGGTATTTTTTTGTAAAAAATAAATATTCCGATGATGACAAGAACCGCAATAATCGTGAGCAGGAAAGAGTAGTTTGTCAGCATACTAAAACTCGCGCCAGTATTTGTCGCGTGCGTGAAATACAATATGTTTGGAATGATTTCAATAGAGGTTCCTTCTTTTATTTGTGTTCTGATCAGAATTTTTGTGATTTGGTCTAACAAGAAGATTAAAACAGAGATAAGAAAGAACATGCTTGTGGGTAATGACCAGTTGTATTTCATTCTCTTTGCTGAATGGATGTGTTTTATAAGGATTGTTGTTCTTGGACATTGTCATCTCTTCGTCATCTGCATTTTTGCTCTCCATCTTATGAGATCAAGAAGCTTGTTCTGTCCTAAATGGAGATCAATCTCTGCTGCTTCAGCAGGAGTTTTCCCTTTGAGTTGTTGATGTGGATTAACAAAG
>JACRPI010000033.1 GCA_016214075.1 Candidatus Woesearchaeota archaeon | reverse complement strand
ATAGCAGAATTCATCAAAAAGTACAATGAGAAAAGATTGCACTCATCAATCGGATATGTACCGCCAAATGAGTTCGAACAACAAAAATTAAATAGGGGAATAGTATCTTAACTTACTGTCCACGAAAAGGGGGTCAGTCCAGGACTATATTAAATATAAGATTATTTGTAAAATGCCCTTCTGGTTTAGTCCAATTTTCTTCTATTTCTAATGCACTGAAACAATCATAACAATAATCATGGTTGTCATTTCGAATAGCTTCTTTCCCACAACGCATACATCGTTTCATAATCTTCTTAGATAATCAAACAAGTATAAATACATCACTGTTTCAACTCATTTAACAACCTTTATTAGTTCTACAATTGTCCCTTTTTTATGCAATCTCAACCTTGGCCTGTCTGCTTTTCTGACCTTGTTACTGTGGGCAATCCTTCTGCTTCTATCGGAATTGTCACTCTCTGGACAAAAAAAGAATTTATTCTGAAACATCTTGATCCTCAACAGTATGCGCTTGTTGGGCAACTGTATTCTCGTGATGAAGGACTTAATGGGGTGCTTCGTAATTGCCTCGCAAACAAAGCAATACGGCACCTTGTTGTGACAGGTATTGATTTGAATGGATCTGGAAAAGCATTGCTCTCTTTTTTCTCCAATGGTGTTAGTCCGAGTCACGCAGTTCTCGGGGTTGATGGGGTTTTCATTGACAAAGAAATTTCCCTTGCTGCTCTTGAAACTCTTCGTCAACACGTTACTATTCATGATTATCAGCAGGTGAAAGATTTTTCCCAGCTTCCCGTGCTCCTTTCTCAGCTTCCTATGCTTCCTTCGTATGGGGAACCAGAAATTTTCCCTACTGCTGCAGTTCCTGTCCCCAATACTTTTCCTTCAGAAAAAAGCGGGTTTCCTGTACGTCATGATTTTATTGGACCTGCATGGCTTGAAATTCTGCATTTGATTACTACTCTCGGCACTATCAAAAAAAGCGATTATGGCTTTGATCAGCGTGAGCTTCTCAATATTGTTTCTGTGATTGAAAAAGAAGATCCAGACCATCCGCAGCTTTTTTCATACTTTCCTTTTACACAAGATGATTTGTTTTCTTATTATCCGCAGGTGGTCAGCGCTGCTGCGCTTGAAGGAGTGGAGTATTCTTACGGACAACGGTTACGGCAACAAAAAAATGTCGATCAAATTCAATTGCTTATTGCGAACCTTCGACAAACACCCCATACACGTCGCGCTCTTGCAGTTACCTGGGATATTGAAAAAGATTTGACCAACGAAAAACCGCCATGTTTAATTCTCGTAGAGTTTCTCATTCAAGATACTCTTTTGTATCTTACTGCTTTTTTTAGGAGCAATGATATGTTCCACGCATGGCCACGAAACGCGTTTGGACTTCGTAAACTTCAATACACTGTTGCTTCTGCACTTGGCATGTCTTTTGGAAATCTCACTATTATTTCCAGTAGCGCGCATATTTACCAGAACAACTGGGGGGCTGCCGCACAAATTCTTCAGGAGCATCATGCGCCTTTGAAACGAATTGGGGATCCCCGCGGCAATCTCATTCTTCGTGTGAAAGATGGCATGATTTTTGTGACCCACACTGATCCTACTGGCAAGCGCCTTGATGAATTTTCCGGGAATGATCCTTTTGCCCTTTACACAAAACTTGTTCTTGACCACAAAGTGTGTGATTTGTCTCATGCGTTTTATTTAGGCACTGAATTGCAGAAAGCAGCGCTTGCGTTGCAGAAAGGGCTTTCTTATACGCAGGATAAGCCCCTTGCGTTGTGAATTGCGTCTTCTTCTCCCTAAAGCTTTATTAATTACTTGTCCGTAATGCATCGTATGACAAAACCAAAACCTATTCCTTGCCGTATTATCTCTGACATTGTGCAAACGGACAATAGTGATGTTGCTCTTGAACTTCATAATCAGGGGCGTTTTGGGGAGATAGAAGATCATCGGGTGCACCTCTCTTTTTTGGAAGGGTTATATCTTCTTGAAAAAGAAAAAATCAAAATTCTTGATTCCCATAACAAAAAACTTTCTTCTGACGCGTTTCTCAAAAAAGCAGAACGAAAAGAGAAGAAGTTTTGGGTGAAATATAGAGTGTATAGAGATCTTCGGGATAGAGGATATCTTGTGAAAACTGCTCTCAAATTTGGCGCTGATTTTCGTGTTTATGATCGTGGCGTTAAACCTGGCGAAGATCACGCGAAATGGATTGTGTATCCGACGTATGAAGCGGATGTTTTGACCTGGTATGATTTCTCTGCGAAAAACAGAGTTGCCCATAGTACGAAAAAACGGTTGCTTTTGGCTGTTGTTGACGCTGAAGGAGATGTCAGCTTTTGGGAAACAAGATGGTTACGGCCGTAATTCTCTTGTTTTCTTTCTTCATTTTTAACACAACTCTTTAGCACAATCTATATAAAACCAACTTTCTTTCGATTTTTTATGATTGACAAGAACCAAGTCCTTGAAGTTGTTCGCACAAAAGGGTATGTTGTTCCCTCTGACCTTATTCGTGAATTTCGTACAGACACCTTTGTCATGGGTGCTGTGCTTTCTGATCTTGTTCATGATAAAAAACTTGGGATTACTTCTGTTAAGATAGGTGGAAGTCCTGCATATTACGCGATTGAGCAAAAGGAAAAGTTACAGGACCTTTTCAAATACCTTCATGAAAAAGATAGAGGGACTTTTGAACTTCTTCGACAGCAAAAAGTTGTGCTTGATACAGAACAGTCTCCTCTCTTCCGTGTTTCTCTTCGTGCAATAAAAGATTACGCAAAACCTATCGAAGTCACTGCAAACGGGCAAACGTATCTTTTTTGGAAATGGTATCTCGCAACAGAACAAGAGATTAATGATAGTCTTCGTTCTCATTTCTCTCGATTGACTGCTATTACTCCTGTGTCTCCAGCACCTCCTCCTCTTGCTTCTTATCAACAGCCTGTTGCTCCTCTTCAATCCGTTGTACAGACGGCGCCGCTTCAGGTTTCTGCTGAACAACTGGTTTCAAAAAAAGCACCTGAACGAAGACAGAAGAAAGTGGCTCAACAACAGCCTCTTGTTGTTCCTCAAGAAGCACCTCCTGCTGTCCTTGTCCCTGCTGATGACACTTTTGCTCAACGCGTTGCTGTATTTTTCCAAACAAAAAATATGCAGCTTCTTCAGTTTTCTGTTGTTAAAAAAGGGGAGATCGATTGCATCGTTGCAGTTCCGACTCCTTTTGGTTCTGTTCAATATTACTGCAAAGCAAAGAACAAGAAGAAATGTTCTGAGGGGGAAATTGCCACTGCGTTTGTCGCAGGGCAAATGAAAAAACTTCCTTCTTTACTGCTTGCACCAGGGGAATTTCCGAAAAAGTTATTATTGAGCATTGATAAGGATTATCCTAATATGAAGTTAGTACAAATGGAGGATGGGTAATATGAACATGAAACAAGTATATTTATTTTGTATTTTTACTGTAGCTTTATTTTTGATTGGCTGTGGTTCTGGAAAGGTGTATGTCTGTGCGGATGGATCAGAGGTTTCTGACGCATCGCTTTGCGCTTCTGAAACAGCAGAAGAAGTACCTTCCGAGGAAGCTGTTGCAGAAGAAAGTGCTGTTGAGGAATCTGCTGAGGAAGTAGAAGTTCAAGATTATACGTTGTCTGATTCTGAAAAAGCATTGCTTGATACAAGAATGCAAGCTAATACTCGAGCAGCACTCTCTACTCCTCTTGTGAAAAACCTGAATGTTGGTGATGTTTACGTCGCTGCACTGGGCATTCAGAACATCATTGGGGATCATGAGTTTGTCGTGACTATTAAATTTAGGGAAGCAAAAGACTACAGCGGCAGTATTCTGGAAACAAATGATGAACTTATTCAAGCATGGATGAGCAAGAATTTGTACACTACTTATACTTTGGAAAGAAGCGAGGAGCTTGTATTGCCACTGATCATTGAAGTTGGTGCCACTATTACTGACGCAGGTGGTCCAACACTCCCTGGGACTTATATCTATGATGTCTATGTGGATTATATTACTAATTCAGGCAACACGGATGAATATGAGAAATTGTTGTTGACTGTTCAGATCGCTGAATAGTTTTTTTATTTTTTATTGTTTTATACACATTATTCGCTCAGCAAAGTCCTAGTTTGTCTACGCAATCTATTTTTATTTAAAAAATAAAAAAGACATAGGAATTCAGAAGTAGTAGGGCGAATAAGGGTATTTCTTAGAAATATTCTTCAATAATCTTTTTTAAAAGTGTGTCTTTATACTCCAACTCCTTTATTTTTTCTTTTGGAATCCATTCGATGTGTGTGTGTTCATGACTGAAATTTGCAACTCCTTCTTCTACTGTACAAAGATAGGTGATTCTTACAATATGTCTTTCTTCATTCTTGAAGACTGTTGACGCATCAAGAATTTGCTTTATTTCTTTGAGTTGGAGTCCAGTTTCTTCTTTGATTTCTCTTCTTAATCCTTCTTCTGGCTCTTCGCCAAAATTAATTCTGCCGCCAGGGATGTCCCAGCAATCACTTAAGTGTTCGTATTTCTCTGAGCGTTTTAATAAGAGGATTTTGTTGTCTTTCTCGATAATTGCTTTGACTCCTATTTGTTGGATCATGATTTCGCCTTTTATCTGTTCCTTTGGTAATACTCATCTAATTTTCTCTCAATTACTTCTGCTCTTTCTCTTTGCATAATAGTTCTCACTATTTCTTTGAATTCCCCTACATACTCTGGATGTGGCAGCCATACAGAGGAAAGCTCTCTTGTGTTGCCATGTACTGCGAGATATTTCCATTCATACGCATTGATATGCATTTTCTTATCCCACTCTTCTTGAGAAGCGATAGTAATTTTGCTCCGCATACTATTTCTTACAATACTTAATGTTCTTGTTGTCAATAGTAGAGGATACTGAATCTCTCCTACGCATCTTATTTTCAAATCTTTTTCCTTGTGTGGCGCATAATAATTGATGTCAGATTGTCCAGTCACTCTGCATGCGTTGCCCACCATAAACTCTAATCCTTCTGTAAAATATCGTCTTGCAACAACATCTAATATTCCATTATCATCTATATATGGTTCATATATCTGTATTGGAGACAGCATCAAGACAATATCTCCTGTTTGATTTGCAGGAAAATACTTCTCTCCTTTCATTTCTCTTCTTATTTTCGCAAGATATTGTTTTGTTCTTTCTTTGTTGGTGAATTGGTATTCTAGCATCTTTTCACTTCTTCACAGAAGGATGATCATAAGGAAAAAATGTTCCTCCAAAATAAAATTTTTTATTTGGAAGATCTAATTTATCTACATAATAAGCGACAACATTGCCAGAACGCAGTTCATTAAGAATATCTTTATTTTGTCTATGTCTCCTGCTTAGAGCCTATCCCGAAAGGAATAAATAGTAGCTTTCTCATTGAATAGATATTAGGGAATGGGTCACGTGAGAATGAGAAGAGGTGACCCGATGGGATTAGTTGTTAGAGATGATGGTTGGAGAATTCCGGATGAACTT